>NZ_LEKI01000018.1:0-55863 GCF_001029525.1 Nocardiopsis sp. RV163
GGCAGATCATCGGCATAAGCATAAAGAAGATACGACCTGGCCCGGCCGGACGCTCGGAACGGCCGCCCCCAGGCCCGATTTGACCCCGGCCGGACCAGGTCGTATCTTCTTTATGCTTATGCCGATGATCTGCCTGCGCCCGTGTCCGCACGGAGGCGCGGCCGCGGCTCATGCACCCGTAGGCCCCGCATATCCTGGGGGTCTGTCGTAGTACTTATCCTGACACGCCCCTGGAGCCAGTAGTGAGCAAGCGTACGTACCAGCCGAACAACCGGCGTCGCGCGAAGGTCCACGGCTTCCGGCTGCGCATGCGTACGCGCGCCGGTCGCGCCATCATCGCCTCGCGCCGTCGCAAGGGGCGCGCGGCGCTGACCGTGAGCCACTAGGCCACGCCCAGCACCAAGCCCTTCGGGACCGTCCGGCCTTCTCGCCGGCCGGTCCCTTTGTCGTGGGAGAAGTACCGAAGCACGAAGGAAGCCGATGCTCTCGCCGAGGAACCGGATGCGCCACAGCGCCGAGTTCGGTTCCGTCATGCGTTCGGGACGGCGCGCTTCCAGGGACTGCCTGGGCGCCGTCTACCTCCCCCCGCCCTCCGGCGTCGTGGACGCCGACCCCCCGCGGGTCGGTTTCGTGGTCAGCAAGGCTGTCGGGGGAGCGGTGGTGCGCAAGCGCGTACAGCGCAGACTGCGCCACCTGATGCGGTCTCGGTTGGCTGTTCTGCCAAACGGTAGCCTGCTTGTAGTGCGCGCCCGACCCGCCGCCGCCACCGCGCGGCACGAGGACCTGGCCGCCCAACTCGACAGCGCGATCGCCGCGGCGACGCGCCCCCGCGGGACGTCGTCGCGCCGCCGGTCCGGCCGTGGCCGACCTCGGCCCCCGGCGGCCGAGCCCGCGGTGCGCGAGACAGCAGGGAACCGACGCCCGGACGAGGGCGGAGAGCGGTGGGGCCGATGACCGAGCACAGACCGACGGTGTTCGCGCGCGTGTTGATCCTGCCCATCCGGGGTTACCAGCGCTTCATCAGCCCGCTCTTCCCCCCGGTCTGCCGTTTCTACCCCTCGTGCAGCGCGTACGCCGTCGAGGCGCTGCGCGTGCACGGTGCTCTGTACGGGTTGTGGTTGGGAACCCGGCGTATCGCCCGTTGCCACCCCTTCAATCCGGGGGGGCTTGATCCGGTTCCGCCGCCCAGGGGGCGCCGGAACGGGGAGTCCGAGGAGTCTGCGGGCGGAGCCGGCCACACCGGAACCCCTCCCGGGGACCAGTAGCTGAAGCGAATCACATAGGAGTTGGCCGGTGCTGGACTGGCTTTACAACATCGTCGGCTGGATCTTGGTCCAGATCCACTCGGGTCTGACCTACATCGGCCTCGACACGGACAGCGGCTGGGCCTGGGGCCTGTCGATCGTCCTGCTCACCGTGTTCATGCGGCTCCTGCTGGTGCCGCTGTTCGTCAAGCAGATGAACACGCAGCGCAAGATGCAGGACATCCAGCCCAAGATCATGAAGCTCCGCGAGCGCTACAAGCACGACAAGGAGCGCTTGCAGCGGGAGTCCATGAAGCTCTACCAGGAGAGCGGCACCAACCCGATCATGGGTTGTCTGCCGCTCCTCCTGCAGATGCCGGTCTTCTTCGCGCTCTTCAGCGTGCTGCGCAGCGTCGCCGAGGGCAACGCCCAGTACAACTTCACCCCGGAGCTGGTGGAGAGCGCGCGTGCGGCTCTGATCTTCGAGGCCCCCGTCGCGGCCCAGTTCAACAGCTCTCCCGAGGAGCTCCTCGCGCTCGGCGCGTCCGACCCGATCATGGCCAAGGTCATCATCGCGATCGCCTGCGTGATCATGGGTACGACGACGTTCCTCACCATGCGCCAGAGCATGAAGCGCAGCGTCTCCCAGATGCCCGACAACCCCATGATGCAGACCCAGAAGATCATGATGTACATGGCGCCCCTGTTCGGGCTCTTCGGTCTCATGATGCCCGTGGGTGTGCTGGTCTACTGGGTCACCTCCAACGTCTGGACCATGGGGCAGCAGCACTTCCTCTACAGCAGGCAGCCGATGCCCGGCCAGGAGCAGGCCAAGGCCGGGAGCGCCGCCTCCACCAACGGTTCCGCCAAGGGCATGCTCAGTCGAAAGAAGGCGGCGGAATCCGCTCCTGAGCCGAAGGAACAGCCTAAGATCGGACGCAAGCAGCCGAAGAAGCAGTCGCGTTCCAAGCGGTCCGGTGGCGGCCCGCGCTAGGTTCTGCGGCTCCCGGCCGAGAAGGCGTTCGAGTGCGCAGGCGACACTGCCCCTGAGGCGTACGGCGGCCAGGGCGTGAGGGATGAGGAGACGGGATCGCTGTGGCAAGTAGCGAGGAAGAGAGCGGTGGCGTAGCGGTGGCTGAGGCGCCTGAGGCCGGAATCGATGTCGAGGCCCTGGAGAACGAGGGCGACATCGCCGCGGACTACATCGAGGGACTCCTCGACATCGCGGACTTCGACGGCGACATCGACATGGACGTCGAGGGCGACCGCGCGATGGTCTCCGTCGTCGGCGCCACCCTCGACGAGTTGATCGGGGAGAAGGGCGAGGTGCTGGAGGCCCTCCAAGAGCTCACACGGCTGGCGGTGCACCGGGCCACCGGTGAGCGCAGCCGCCTGATGCTGGACATCGGCGGATACCGCGAGGACCGCCGCAAGGTGCTCTTCCAGGTCGGGACGGACGCCGCCAACAAGGCCAAGGAGACCGGCCAGACCCAGCCTCTGGAGCCGATGACCCCGTTCGAACGCAAGGTCGTGCACGACGCGGTCGCCGCCGCCGGTCTGCACAGCGAGTCGGAGGGCGAGGAGCCCAACCGCTACGTGGTGGTGCGGCCCGCCTCCTAGGCGCGGACACTCCGGAGGGGGTGGCGATGTTTCACGTGAAACATCGCCACCCCCTCCGTCTGTGCCCGGCCCCCGCCGTGCGCGCCCCCGCCGTGTCGGCATGCGGCTCTGTCGACTTCTCGCCATGTGTGGCGGGACCGCGCACAGGGAAGGCAGAAGCGGAGGCCGTGGATGTTTCACGTGAAACCGCGGTGTCCTCCCGCGCGTAGGATTCAGGGTGGACCCCTTTTCTCCGCGCCGCTGCGCGTCCCCCCTCGCCCACCGGTCCCGCCGTGTGTGCGGACGCCGTGGCGAACCGACATGGAAGTGATGATGGACGAGTTCACAGGTGGTGACCGATGACCCCGGGCACTGAGGAGCCCGGCGCCGCGCTCCCCGACCCCCCGGCGAAGGCGGAGGCGGTCTTCGGCGCTTCCCTGCCGACGGCGCGGCGTTACGCCGAACTGCTCGCCGACGACGGGGTGCGCCGGGGGCTGATCGGTCCGCGCGAGGTTCCCCGCCTGTGGGAGCGGCACCTCATCAACTGCGCCGTCGTGGAGGAACTGCTTCCCGAGGGCGCGGAGGTGGTCGACGTCGGCTCGGGAGCCGGGCTGCCCGGCCTGGTGCTGGGTCTGCTGCGCCCCGACATCCGCATGGTGCTGCTGGAGCCGCTGCTGCGCCGGACGGTCTTCCTCAACGAGGCCGTGGAGATCCTGGAACTGCCCAACGTCGAAGTGCGGCGCGGCCGCGCAGAGGAGGCGCACGGCGAGGTCTACACCGACTTCGTCACCGCCCGCGCGGTCGCACCCCTCAGCCGGCTCGCCGGATGGTCCCTGCCCCTTCTGCGCGAGGGCGGCAGCCTGCTGGCGCTCAAGGGGGAGCAGGCGGAGGCCGAGCTGGCCGCAGCGGAGAAAGACGTTTCGAAACTGCGGCCCAGCGTTAGCGATGTGATCAGGGTGGGGCGGGGTAAAGTCGATCCCGCTACCACGGTCGTTCGCGTCACGGTGACCGGTGGTCCGCCAGCGCCGAAGGCGCGCGGCGGCAAGAAGAAGCGCGGACGGAAGAGGTGAACTCCTTCGTGAACCCATCCGACAACCCCGGTGTTTCACGTGAAACATCCTCCTACGGAGACCTGCTCGATGTTTCACGTGAAACACCGTCCGGGGTTCCCGGCACTCCGCTCGCCCGTGCGGCCCATGAGGCCATGGCGGTTCGCGGGCCCGGCGACGTCTGGCCCCGGCCCAAGGACTGCCGGGTGATCAGTGTGGCCAATCAGAAGGGCGGTGTCGGCAAGACCACCACGACGGTCAACATCGCGGCCGCCCTGGCGATGCACGGACAGCGCGTCCTCGTGGTCGACCTCGACCCGCAGGGCAACGCGTCCACCGCCCTCAGCATGGAGCGCGACAACCAGACCCGGTCCGTCTACCACTGCCTGGTGGAGGACGAGGAGATCCGCAAGCTCGCCCAGCCGGTCCCGGACATCCCCAACCTCTGGTGCGCCCCGGCGACCATCGACCTGGCGGGCGCCGAGATCGAACTGGTCTCGCTCGTGGCGCGCGAGGCCCGGCTCAAGCGGGCCTTCGCCGCCTACGACACCTCGGATCTGGACTACATCCTCATCGACTGCCCGCCCTCGCTCGGCCTGCTGACGGTCAACGCGATGGTGGCGTGCGACGAGGTCATGATCCCGATCCAGTGCGAGTACTACGCCCTGGAGGGCCTGGGGCAGTTGCTGCGCAACGTGGAGCTCGTCCAGTCCCATCTGAACCCGGGACTGGCGGTCAGCACGATCCTGCTGACGATGTACGACGGCCGGACCAGGCTCTCCCAGCAGGTGGCCGACGAGGTGCGCTCGCACTTCGGGGACACCGTCCTGGAGACGCTGATCCCCCGGAGCGTCCGGGTGTCCGAGGCGCCCAGTTACGGCCAGTCGGTGATGACGTACGACCCGGCTTCCACCGGTGCGGTGGCCTACCTGGAAGCCGCCCGGGAGATCGCCCACAGGGCCAAGGTCTGACAAGCGGAAGAGGAGTGTGGAGGTGCCGGTGAGCCAGCAGCGGCGCGGACTGGGCAAGGGACTGGGGGCTCTCATCCCACAGGGGCCCGCGGCCCCCGCCCCCGCCCCCGTCACCGTCTCCGATGAGGAGACCCAGCCCGTCGAGCCACGGGTGGAAGCCCTGCCCGACGGGACTTACCTGGAGGAGGTCGAGCTCAGCTCGATCATCCCCAACCCCCGGCAGCCGCGGAAGTACTTCGACGACCAGGCCCTGGAGGAGCTGCGGGACTCGATCAGCGAGGTCGGCCTGCTCCAGCCCATCGTCGTGCGCAAGCTGGAGGGTGAGGACGGCCCCCGGTACGAGCTCATCATGGGCGAGCGCCGGATGCGGGCGAGCAAGGAGGCGGGTCTCACACGCGTCCCAGCCATCGTCCGCAGCACCGACGACGACGAGCTGCTGCGCGACGCGCTCCTGGAGAACCTGCACCGGCAGGAGCTCACGCCCCTGGAGGAGGCGGCCGCCTACAAACAGCTGCTGGACGACTTCGGCGCCACCCACGGGGAGCTGGCCCAGCGGATCGGCCGTTCCCGTTCGCACATCACCAACACCCTGCGGCTGCTCACCCTCCCGCCCAAGGTCCAGACGCGCGTGGCCGCGGGTGTGCTCAGCGCCGGGCACGCGCGGACGCTGCTGAAGGTCGAGGACCCCGACCTCCAGGACCGCCTCGCCGCCCGGGTGGTGGAGGAGGGCATCTCGGTCCGCTCCTTGGAGGAGATGGTGGCCCTGAGGGAGGAGCCCGAGGAGGAGAGGGTCCGCCGCGCCCCCACGCGGACCGCCAACCCTCCCCAGGTCGAGGAGTGGGCCTCCCGCCTCTCCGACCGGCTGGACACCACGGTGAAGGTCAACATGGGCAAGCGCAAGGGCAGGATCGTCGTGGAGTTCGCGACGCACGAGGACCTGGAGCGCATCATCAGCCAGATGGGCTAGCCCCTTCGCCGGCGGTGTTTCACGTGAAACACCGCCGGCGAAGGGGTCGGTACGGCGAGGGCCCCGAGATCGCAGGGATCTCGGGGCCCTCGCCGTACCGGCTCGCGGAGGAGCCGCGGTCGCGGCGGGTTCCGGGTTACAGGAAGTCCGCGAGCTCCTTCTCCAGGAGGCGCTTGGGCTTGGCGCCGATGATCTGCTTGACGACCTCGCCGTCCTTGTAGAGGTTCATCGTCGGCAGGGACAGCACGTTGTAGGAGCGCGGCGTCTCCGGGTTCTGGTCGGTGTTGATCTTGACGACCTCGATCTTGTCGCCGTGCTCCTCGGCCAGCTTGTCCAGGACCGGGGCCATCTGCTTGCACGGGCCGCACCAGTCGGCCCAGAAGTCCACCAGGACGGGCTTGTCGCTGGAGAGGACCTCCTCCTTGAAGGTGGCGTCGGTGACCTGCTTGACAGTGGACATGGTTCTCCTTGTTCGGCGTATCCGGGGCAGGGGGAGAGGGGCAGTCGGTGGCGGAGGGCCCGCCCCTAGTTGCCGCGCGCGGCGAGGTAGCGCTCGGCGTCCAGGGCGGCGGAGCAGCCGGTTCCCGCGGCGGTGATCGCCTGCCGGTACTGGTGGTCGACGACGTCCCCCGCTGCGAAGACGCCCTCCAGGTTGGTCCGCGTGGACGGGAAGTCCACCTTGACGTAGCCCTCCTCGTCGAGTTCGATCTGCTTGTCGAACAGCTCCACGCGCGGGTCGTGGCCGATCGCGACGAACAGTCCGGTGACGTCCAGGGTGCTGGTCTCGCCGGTCTCGGTGTCGAGCACCTTGAGGCCGGAGACGCGCTCCTCGCCCAGGACCTCGGTGACCGCCGAGTTCCAGAGGAAGGTGATCTTCTCGTTGGCGTGCGCGCGCTCGGCCATGATGCGGCTGGCGCGTAGCTGGTCGCGGCGGTGGATGACGGTCACCGACCTCGCGAACCGGGTGAGGAACAGGGCCTCCTCCATGGCGGTGTCGCCGCCGCCGACCACCGCGATGTCCTGGTCGCGGAAGAAGAAGCCGTCGCAGGTCGCGCACCAGGAGGTGCCGCGCCCGGACAGCTCCTTCTCGCCCGGGACGCCCAGCTCGCGGTAGCCGGAGCCGGTGGCGAGGATGACAGTGCGGGCGAGGAAGGTCTCACCGCCCGCGACGACCTCCTTGACCGGCTTGCTCAGGTCGACCTCGGTGACGTCCTCCGGCACCAGTTCGGCGCCGAACCGCTCCGCCTGCTTGCGCATGTGGTCCATGAGGTCGGGCCCCATGACGCCGTCGGGGAAACCGGGGAAGTTCTCGACCTCGGTGGTGTTCATCAGAGCGCCGCCGGCGGTGATGGAGCCCTCGAACACCAGGGGTCGCAGCTCGGCACGGGCGGCGTACACGGCGGCGGTGTACCCCGCCGGTCCGGAACCGATGATGATGACATTGCGGACGTCACTCACGCTCGTTGGCCCTTCACACAGTCGCTGCCCTGGCCACGCCGTGTGACCTCAGGGAAAGTTGGTTAGCACAACCGATGGTAGGCGCAGGGCATTCCCTGCGGGACATCGCCCCAGGTTACGGGGGTGGGGTATGAGCCGAAGGCGGTCCCGTGCGTCTTCCCGGGCCATCCCCGGGGCCTGTCAGCGGCCGGACGGCTTCCGCGCGGCCGTCGGGGCCCCGGGCTATAGGGGGCCGACGGGGAGGCGCGGGACGATTCCGGGAGGCCGCGCGAACCCGAGACCCGTCCGGGAGCCCCCAGGGGCGCCGCTGGGGGCCGCGCAGGGCGAGCCGCACCTCCGGGGTGGTCGCGCCCGCCGCGATCCCCCACGGGGCGTTCAGGGCCGGGGCGGCCACGAGGACGGCCGCCGCCGGACGCGGCATGCCGAACCTTGAGGTCGGCGCCGCGCTCCACCCGAGTCCGGCGACCGCGCGCACCCGCGTGGCACGCCCCCTGGCCGAGCTCGCGGCCCGCGGCCGGGTCGGCCAGGAGGCGGGCGCCTGCGAGACGGGCCTGGTCCGTGCCGGCCGGTGACCGGACGCCCGAGGGCGGCGGACCGGGCCCCGTTCCCGCTCCGGCGACATGTCGACACGGCGTCATGCGGACACGGCGTCATGCGGACACGGGCCCGGGGCGGTCAGGGGGCCCGGACGGTCTCCTTGGCGAGGACGTTCTGTCCGGGGGCACCGCCCTGAGCGCAGGCCGGGTCGACCACGTACACATCGAACCGCTCGCCCCGGGGGGAGAACAGCACCCACGCGGGGGAGCCCCCGCCGCCGTAGTGGGCGTCGTCGACCAGGGTGAAGTGACCGCCGAACTCCTCGCTGAGAAGCACCACGCACTCCTGGAGGCCGGGAGGAGCCGCCTCGGCGGCCAGGGGGCCGGTCTCCGCGCCCCCGCCGGGTTCGCCTCCGCCCCCGGCGCCGGGCCCGCCCACGGGGGACAGGTCGAGTGTCCGGGCGGCCTGCTCGGTCAGGGCCCCCTCGGTGTAGACGGTCTCGCTCCGCACTACCTGCGGTGTGTAGGACTGCGCCGTGTCCGGGGCGTTCTCCTGGCCGTTCTCCGCCAGCGGCGCCGCGACACCGGTCTCGCCGTCCTGCCCGCCCGGGGTGAGCACGCCGTTGAACAGGGCCGCGCCGCCGCCCCCCACGACTACCGCCGCGGCGGCGGCCAGCATCATCAGCCGGGCCCTGCTCAGGCTCCGCCCGGTCCGGGGCCGACGCGGGAGGGGGGTCACCGTGGCGCCGCCGGACGCCGGTCCGCCCCCGGTCGGCGGCGGTGCGGCGCCCTCCTCGGCGGCCGCGCCGCCGGGGAGCACCGAGGCGCGCTCGCGCACCGCCTCCGCGACGCGCTGGTCGAGGAGGGCGGCCACGTCCCGGGGCAGGGCGGGGGCCGGTGCGGCGGCCAGCGCCTCGGACACCCCGGCGAGTTCTCCCAGGGTCGTCGCGCAGATCGCGCAGGTGTCTATGTGGGCTGCGACGGTGCGTTCCTCGTCGGGCTCCAGGAGCTCCTCGGCGAAGAAGGCGAGTGCCTCCGCGTCTGGATGGGACGTCACGATGGGTTGGCACCTCCTCTCCCAGTTGTGACGTCTCCGGCCTGTCGGGGGTTCCTCAGATGGGCCAGAGACGGGAGAAGTCTGGCGCGACCCCGCGCACACCTGCTCTTGACGGTCCCCGACGCCACGTCGAGGATCTGCGCCGCCTCCTCCACCCGGTAGCCGAGCATGTCCACGAGGGTCAGCGCCATGCGCTGGTCCAGCGGGAGCAGGTCCAGCGCGGCGTTGACGTCCAGGCGCGTCTCGGTCCGCGAGGCGTGGTCGGGCCCTCCTCCCGAGCGGGTGAGCCTCTCGTTGGACATCACGTCCAGGGTCTCGTCCTCGGTCGGGGTGGCCGGGCGCACCTTGCGGCGGCGCAGCCGGTCGTGGCAGGCGTTCACCACGATCCGGTGCAGCCACGTGCTCACCTGCGCCTCGCCGCGGAAGCGGTCGGCGGCGCGGAACGCGGACAGGAAGGCGTCCTGGAGTGCGTCGGAGGCCTCCTCGCGGTCGCCCATCATGCGCACGGCGACAGCCCAAAGGCGCTCGCGGTGCCGACGCACCAGGACCGCGAAGGCCTGGTCGTCGCCCTGAGCGTGCCTCGTCAACAGCTCCCGGTCAGGAAGCTCCTGGAGCGCGTCCATCAGTACCCGATCACGTACCCCGTTACTCGACGCCCCGTACCTCGGCCTCGTAGACCGTGCCCCTCCACTCGCCGGACCCGGCCAGCTCGGTGAACCAGACCACGACGTAGCGGGCCTCGGCCGGTTCGTCGAGGGTGACGACCTGGGAGCCGCCCGTGCCCGATCCGACGACGTCGTAACCGGTCTCGCTGTCCGAGTCGCTCTCGCCGGCCAGGATCTGGAACTCGTAGCCGCTGCCGCCGAGGTTGAGGTCCACCTCGTGGACCTCGTGGACGGCGCCGAGGTCGAGCTGGAGTCCCACGCCGGGCTTGATGGCGCTGAGCGGGTCCCTGTAGCCCTGGGTGTTCCACTCCGTGGCGGTGTCCCCGTCATGGGCGCGGCCCGCCTTGTCCGAGTGCTCGTCGGTGTTGCCGTGGGGGTTGAGGCCGCGTGACCCCTGGATCTCCAGCGGGCTCAGCTCCACCTCCCCGCCGCCGTCCGAGGCCTGGTCGCCGCCCTCGGGCGGGGCCTCCTCGCCTCCGCCCGTGCTGAACATCGTCCCGACAGTCCAGGCGCCGGCGACCACACCGGCGAACAGCACCAGGGCCGCCACGCCGACCAGGATCTTGCGGAGCGAGGGCTGGGTGCGCTCCGTCCGCTGCTCCATCCGGGAGGGGCCCTGCCGTTCACGCACCTCGGAGCCGCCCCGCGAGGCGGGGCCCGTCCGTCCGACGGAACCGTGGCGGGCCTCCTGGTCGTCCCGTGCGACCGCGGCCCCGCCGCGGGTACCCCGTGGGCTTCGGCGCGGGCCGGTGCTGTCGAACTCGCCGGTGCGCCGGGAGGTCCCGGGCACGGGCGGGGCCGACTCGGCCTGGGTGACGGGAAGGGGGATGAGCCGGGGCACCTCGGCCATGGCCGCGCAGAAGTCGGCCGGCGAGGCGATGGGCGGCCCGGGCACCAACTGCCCCGCGAGCTGCGGCAGGGCGGCGCGCGTGGTGATGGTGCCCAGGGGCTCGGTGACGCCCTGGCGGATGTGGTGGGGAGGGTAGGGGCCCGCGGGGCCCTCGGGTGCGGCGGGCAGGCCGCTCTGCGGGCCGCCGGGCCAGTGCCCGGTGAGCGCCGCGTAGAGCAGGTTGCCCAGCCCTTGGGCGTCGGTGGCCGCGGGGTCGTGGTTGCCGGCGCCCAGCAGGGCGGCGTCCACACCGATGCCGGTCACCTTGACCGCGCCGCCGCTGCTCCACATGAGCTTGCTCGGCGTCAGGCACAGGTGGTGCAGGCCTCCGGCGTGCGCGGCGGCGATCGCCTCGGCGGCCTCGGCGACGAGTCCGGCGGCGCGCTCGGGCTCCATGGGGCCCTGCGCTAGGAGGTCGGCCAGGGAGGAGCCGATGACCCACTCCTCGACCACGTAGGGGACGGGGGAGGAGTCGTCGGCGTCGAAGACCTGCGTGACGCGGGCGTCGGGGATACGACTCGTGGCCCGGGCTGCGCGCACGACCTCGGACGTGCGCGGGAAGCCCTCGGCGAAGGTCCACACGGCGACGGGACGCGCGAGCGTCTCGTCGGTGGCCTTCCAGCGTGCGGCGCCGCCGGTCTCGCTCACCACTTGGTCCAGGCGGTAGCGGTTGGCCAGCTTCGCACCGGGTTCGATGAGGAAGGTGCTCATGATGGGAGTGACGGGTGCCAGTGCCGTGGTTTCGCGTGCGTCCGTGCTCCCTGGCCGTGTGCGGACCGGAGCGTTACGGGGTGCGCGCGAGGGGTCCGTCGGCCCTGCCTGCTGTCCCCAGCCTCCCTTCGGGCAGTTCGGTTGAACAATGCGGTAGCGGTAAAGCGATGCCTGTCCATGCTAGGACGCGTGAACAGCATCTTCGGAGGACAACGGATACTCGGCCACCTTCCGGTGCTTAACGGAGCGGGTCCGCTCAATCTCGGCTATTCCTGGTGATCAGCGGCGTCGCAACCGGGTTTTGAGCAAATCGAGGAAGGATGTGACTTCTGTCACTTTGAGAAGCTTTGCGGTCACCACGAACAGCACGGCTCCGACGGCGCCTCCCGCCGCCATCGCCGCCAGGCCCGGCCAGACCTCGCCCGGCAGGTCTCGGAAGAGGTAGATCATCGCCACCCCGAAGACGGCGGACGGGACGGCGGACAGGTGCAGCCGGAGCAGCGTGGCCGCCGTCCGGCGCCCGTCCAGGCCGTTGAGCCGCCGGTGCAGCATGTACCACATGATGACGGAGCCCACGATGTAGTACAGGCCGTACGGTACGGGAAGCCACACCACGACGTGCTGCGGTTCCACGAGGAACAGCAGGCCGATCGCCGTGGTCGCGTGGGCGATCTCGGAGGGGATCGACACCAGGGCCGGGGTCCGGGTGTCGCCCAGAGCGTAGAACACGCGCATCTGGAGCTGGAAGAGCGTGAACGGGATCAGCATCACGCAGAAGACCATGAGGATGCGCCCGATGGCGGCCGCGTCCTCGGCGCTCGTGCTGCCCTGCGCGTAGATCAGCACGCAGAACGGGATCGCGAAGACGATCATCGCGACCGAGAGCGGCGCGATCAGGACCGAGGACAGCCGGAAGCCGCGCGAGAAGTCGCTGCGGACCTGGTCCTTGCGGCCCGCGGCCACGTGCTCGCTCATCCTGGGCAGCAGCGCGGTGATCACCGAGACCGCGATGACCGCGTACGGGAGCTGGAAGAGCATCGACGCGAACTTGTACGCCGCGATGCCCGCGCCGGAGCCGAAGCCCGCGTCGGCGGCCAGGGCGCCCGCGCGGGTGGCCACGTTGGTGGAGACCAGCGCCCCCACCTGCGCGACGACGATGTAGAGCATCATCCACGAGGCGGCTCCGGCCGCCTCGCCCAGGCCCGAGCCCCGCAGGTCCAGGCGCGGACGCCAGCGGAAGCCCGCGGCGGCCAGCGCCCACACCAGGACGGCGGCCTGGACCACCTGACCCAGGGCCGTGCCCAGCCCCAGCAGCATCAGCTGGCCGTCGGTGACCGTCTCGGGGGTGCGCCCCGGACCGGCCAGGTTCAGGAACCACACGCAGACGCCGATGATGACCACGTTGTTCAGCACCGGCGCCCACATGGGCGCGCCGAACCTGTTGCGCGCGTTGAGCATCGCGCTGGCCAGCCCGCTGGCGCCGATGAAGAAGATCTGCGTGACCAGGTACCGGGCCAGGACGACCGAGACCTCGTACTGGGCGCCGGAGAACCCGCCCGCGTAGATGCGGATGAACCACTCCGCGACCAGCACCGACACCAGCGTGAGGGCGAACAGCACCAGCAGCATCAGGGTGACCAGGCGCTGCTCGACGCGGTCGCCCCCGTCGGCGTCCAGCTTTCGCCGCTTGACCAGGAACGGCACGAACACGCTGGCCAGCAGCCCGCCGATGAGCAGGTCGTAGACCATGTACGGGACCATGCCCGCCGTCTGGTAGGCGTCGCCCAGCAGTTGGGTGCCGATCGCCGCCGCCAGGATGATGGTGCGCACGAAGCCCGTGACACGGGAGACGATCGTGCCCAGCGCCATGATCGCGCTCGACCGGGCGAGGTTGCCCGGCGCCGTGTGGGAGGTACCGCCGATCTCGTCGCCGTCCTCCAAGCGGTCGGCGGTGCCCACGTCGCCGATGTCGCTCGGGTCCCGGAGCGTGTGCAGCCCGGTCTCGGGCTCGGTGCCCGGCTCCTCGCGCTCGTAGGTGTCGAGCACGTCCTCCGGCATCACCATGGCGGGCCGCCGACGGGCTCTGTTCCCGTCGGGCGGCTCGGCGTCCCCGGGGGACGTCCGCTGCGGCAGCTCGCTGGACACCGTCGTGCTGTCCTTCACTCTCGTTCGGGCGGCTTCGGGGGCCTCGGCGGGTCAGAGCCGGGGGATGGGGTCACGGCATCAACGACGCAGCCGGGCGCGGATCAGTTCCACGGCACCGGTCAGCTCGGGGACGCGCAGCAGCCGCGCGCACCCCAGGAAGAGCAGCGCGCCCAGGACGCATCCGGCGGCCGGGGCGCCGATGTAGGTGGCAAGGCCGGGGCCGACGTAGGTGTCGAAGGCCCAGAGCACACCGAGGCCGGCCGCGATGCTCGGGACGACGGCCAGGTGCAGGCGCAACAATGTGCCAATGACGTGCTTGCCGTCAAGCCCCCCGATGCGCCGGCTCAGCACGATTCCGGCGATGGTCAGCCCGGACAGGAACGAGACCATGAAGCCCGCGGCCACGCCCACGACCACCAGGTTCGGCGGAAGCACCAGGTAGGACGTCAGCGCCAGGCCGCTGTGGACGGCCAGGTTCGCGAGGCCGAGCATCGCGGGGGTGCGGGTGTCGCCCATGGCGAAGAAAACGCGCAGCATGAGCTGGAACACGGTGAAGGGCACCAGGCCCAGCGACATGACCGCGAGGATCTGGCCGATGCTCTCCGCGTCGTCCACCGAGATGGAACCGCGCGCGAAGGCCAGGACGGACAGCGGCTCGGCGAACATCGCCACCGCGAAGGCGGTCGGCACCAGCACGAACGCGGAGACGCGCAGGGTGCGGGAGAAGTCCGCGCGGACGGCGTCCCAGTCGTGGTCGTCGGCGTGGGCGCTCATCCGGGGCAGCAGCACGGTGATGAGGGAGACCGCGATGATCGCGTACGGCAACTGGAAGAGCTGGTACGCCAGGTTGTAGGCGCTGATGCCCGCGCCGACGTCCAGGCCCTCCCTGATGCTCGCCACGTTCGCGGCGTTGGCGATGTTGGTGGTGATCCACAGCCCGGCCTGGGTGAGCAGGGTGTAGAGCATCATCCACCCGGCGGTGCGCACGGCGTCGCCGAGCCCGGAGCCGCGCAGGTCCAGGAGGGGCCGCCAGCGGTAGCCGGTGCGGGACAGGGCCACGAACAGCACGACCGCCTGGAGGGCCATACCGCCCGCGGTGCCCGCGCCCAGCAGGGTCAGTTGGCCGTCGGTGACGGTCTCGGGGGTGCGGCCCGGACCGGCCACCCACAGGAACACGGCCGCCACGCTCATGATGACGAGGTTGTTCAGCACCGGGGCCCACACGGCCGCGCCGAACCGGTTGCGGGTGTTGAGCATGGCGCTCAGCAGGCCGCTCATGCCCACGAAGAAGATCTGCGCCAGCAGGTATCTCGCGAGGTAGACCGAGGCGTCGAACTGGATCGGCGTGAACCGGGAGCCGTAGAGCCAGATGAGGAACTCGGCGGCCGCGATCGCGACCGCGGTGAGCAGCAGCAGCGCCAGCAGCGTGGTGGTGAACAGCCGGTCCTCGGTGGCCTTGCCGCCGTCCGCGTCGCGTTTACGCCGCTTGACCAGGAACGGGATGATGACGCTGGCCATCAGCCCGCCGATGAGCAGGTCGTTGAGGATGAAGGGGATCGTGTGCGCCGTGTGGTAGGCGTCACCGAGCAGGTGGGTGCCGATGGCGGCGCCGAGCACGATGGTGCGGGCGAAGCCGGTGATCCGGGAGGCCAGGGTGCCCACGGCCATGATGGCGCTGGAGCGCATCATGCCGCCGCCCGACCCGGCGTCCCCGCCCTGGCCGGAGCCCCCGCCGGAGTCCCCTCCGGACCCGTGCGCGGGGGCGGTGCCGGTGACGGGACCCGGCACGTCACCCTCCTCGAAGGTTGGCGTGGGGCCGCTGTCGGGACGGACCGCGCTCGGGACCGGTGCTTGCGGCTGGGGGCGTCGGCGGTGCTTCCCGCCGCCGTTCGAAGAGTCGGTGACCACCGTGGATCAGGCTTCCTTTCGTCCGACTGGGGAATGTCCGGCCGCGGCGCCGTGGTCCGGCGTCCGCGGGTCGGCCACGCGGGTGCGGACCGCGTGCGCCGACATGGAGACGTGCGGGTGTGTCGACATGGCGTCCTGTCGGTAGGGAGCCATATCACCCTCTCCGGAACCGCTGGGTCACGTGCCCGTGCCGTCGCGGTCCCGCTCCGCGCCGCCCGCCGCGGCTGGGGAGTCGGCTATCTCTTGGCCGGAGGGGTCCTCGGGCCGATCGGTGTCCTCGGCTCCGTCCGGGGCCGCGTCCCGGGCGGGGGAGGCGGCCTCCGCGGAGGAGGGGCCCCCGGACGTGTCCGGGGCGGTGTCCCGGTCCGTCCCGGAGGGCGTCCCCCCGGAGTGTGTGACGCCCGCGGAGTCCTCGGCGTCCGCGCCGTCGCGGTCCGCCTCGGCTGCGGTCCCGGCGGCCTCCGCGGCCTCGGGAGCCTCGGCGGTACCGGCGGTTTCGGAGGCGGCCGCGGCCGCCTTGCCGCGGGCCCACTTGCGCAGCGCGCGCGGGGCCAGGGCCGCGACGAGGATCAGCAGGCCGATACCGCTGATGGCCAGCGCCTGGGTGCCCAGACCGGTGGCGTTCACCGGGATCTCGACGTCCTGGCTGCTGATCGGCTCGCCCTCGGAGTTCTGCAGCCCCACGTTGAGGACCGTGCGGCCGTTGACCCGGGCCGAAAGCGGGATGTAGACCGTGGTCCTGGTGCCCGGCTCCAGCTCGAAGGAGTGGTTGTACTCGCCCACGCTCAGGCGGTCGGAGTTCTCGGAGAAGACCGACAGGTTCACGAAGACGGTCTCCTCCTCCAAGTCGTTGGCGACCAGGATGCCGGTGGTGCCGGTCCGGCTGGCCAGGGTGACCGGTTCGCCGGGGATGACCCGCACGTCGTTCATGCGGTCCTGCACGTCCTGGTCGACCAAGGCGCGGGTGGCTCCCGCCAGGGCCTCCTCCTCCCGCCAGTACACCGACTCCAGGCGCAGCAGCGCCGGGCGGAGCGGGTCGCTGTCGCCGACCAGGACGCTGTTGAACAGGCGCACGTCCCGGCTCACGTCCTCGACCAGCTCCAGGTAGGTGGAGCTGAGCTCCTCCCCGCGGGCGCTGTCGGGGTAGGTCAGGGACCGGCGGGTCCGCTCGCGTTCACCTGCGTCGGGCAGCTCGACCCCGTCCAGGCTCCGGGGGGAGAGCCACGGCAGGTCCTCGGAGGCGGCCAGCACGCCGCGGGCGAACTCGGCGTCGGGGTTCCAGTCCGGCTCCGGCGAGGCGACGACCACCCGGCCGTCCCCGGCGTTCTCGCCCGCGATCATCGCCGTCTCGGCGGCGAAGCGCTGGAGCGCGAGCTCGGACTGGCCCGGCTCCCCGGTGGGCATGGACAGCACGTCGGTGATGCCCTGGTCGGCGACCAGGGCGAAGGGCTCCTCGGACGCCTCCTCCTCCGGCGCGGGCAGCGGGGCCTGCGCCGTGGGGGTCGTGGACAGCAACGACGAGGCGGGCACGGCCTTCTCGTCCAGCAGGAAGCGGGTCGCGCCGTGCGAGGCGAGCAACTGGTGGACGCCCCCGTCCATCAGGCCGCCGGGGGGCAGGGCGAAGGTCTCGTCGGCCTCCGTCTCCAGCGCCCGCAGGACCGCCTCCCGGCCGACCCGCAGGGCCGCCTCGGCGTCGGAGCCCATGTCGTGCCGGAGCAGGGCGGCGAGGTCGGCCCGGGCGTAGGGGGTGGCGGCGACGTGGTCGGCGGCCAGCACGCGGCGGGCCTCGCGCAGCCACACCTGTGCGGCCTCGTCGGCCTCGGCCCGGTGCCGCACGGGCTCGGACTCGGCGGGCACCGCGAGGGGGTCCTCCACGACCGCGTGCTCAGAGGAGGCCATGCGCAGGATGTCGTCGAGCGTGCCGGGGTCCACGGCCCAGGTGACCGGCACCCCCTCGTCGCGCCCGGTGGCCTCCTCGGCGGGCTCGTCCGCGTCCTCGGCGTTCTCCGCTCCCTCTCCGGCCGCCTCCTCCGTGGGGAGGGCCTCGGCGCTCTCCTCCGCGGTGGCCGTGCCCTCCGAGGGCTCCGCGGACTCCTCGTTCAGGCCCAGCAGCTCGACCAGGTCCTCCTCCCCGGCCTCGAAGGACACCGGCTCCTGCGCCCCCGCGGCCAGCAGGCGGCCCAGGCGGCCGTCGGCGGCGACCTCCGAGTGCAGCCCGTCGTTGAGGAAGGTGTCCTCGTCCGCGCGCTGCGGCGGCGCCATCAGCGGCCACACCCAGGCGATGTCGACGGACGGGGCGTCGTCCCCGCCCGTGTAGGGGAGGAAGGTGTACTGGGAGCCGACGACCCGGCCGTCCCCGGCCACGGCCTCGACGACCAGCGGGTACACGCCGTAGGAGTCCAGGCCGAGGTCCTCGACCGGCGCGCTCAGGGAGTACTCGGCACTGGACCCGGGGGCCAGTTCGGCGGTGACCTCCTCGTCGGGCCCCGGCGCGTCGGGCTGCCAGCCCTCTCCCGAGGCGAACTCGTCCAGTTCGCCTCGGTCGCTGAAGGGGTGCCGCGAGTAGCTGAGCCGCACGCTGACGTCGCTCAGGCCCTCGGAGGTGGTGTTGGTCACCTCACCGGTGACCCGCAGGGTGCTGTCCTCGTCGGCCGCGTCCGGTGTGACGCGCTCGACGACGAGCGGATCGGCCGTCTGCTCCGCGTTCGCGGACGTGGCCGGTATCGGAAGCAGCGCGGTGGTGAAGGCCATGACCACCGTCGCGGAGGCAAATCGACGCAACGCTTGACCGGTTTCCTGACTCGGGTCCAGGTGGCCGTCCCGCCGGTGACGCGGTGCGGGGGGACGGTCGGAAGTACCCGCACGGCGCACACGGCGTACGCGGGTCGGGTGGACGCGGGGCAACCGGGGCGTCCTACCACTTCCCTCGAAGATACCGCCTTCCCCGTGCGTGGAGTCGGGTCGCTGCCGCCGCGCGGCGTGCGGGGGAGACCGGGCGCCCCCGCCGGGCGGTGGCCTCCGAACCGTGTACGGCCCGGTACCGGGGGGCGGGGACGATTCGCGGTTTGCTTCGGGCGCCGCCTAGTCTCGTGGTGTGCCGAACACAGAGTTTTCGCGGGAGAGCGACGCCGTCCAGCAGCCGGACGCCGGGGACGCACCGGGTGCGGGTGCGCTGACCGGCGCGCAGCGTGCAGCGGTCACGGCGTTGGCGGACTCCTTCCCGGCCGTCTCGGAGGAACTCGGCGAGCGCTTCGCCGCGCACGGACAGCAGCTCGCCCTCGTCGGCGGGCCGGTGCGCGACGCCCTCCTCGGCAGGCCCGCCAACGACGTGGACCTGACCACGGACGCGGTGCCCCAGCGCATCCTGGAGCTCGTGGACGGCTGGGCCGACTCCGTGTGGACCGTCGGCATCGACTTCGGCACCGTGGGCCTGCGCAGGAAGGGCCTCCACCTGGAGGTCACCACCTACCGCAGCGAGTCCTACGCGCCCAAGTCCCGCAAGCCCGAGGTGGCCTACGGCACCGACATCCACGACGACCTGCTGCGCCGCGACTTCACCGTCAACGCCATGGCGGTGCGCCTGCCCGGCCTGGAGTTCGTCGACCCGTTCGGCGGCCTGTCCGACCTGCGGGACAAGGTGCTGCGCACCCCGGGCAGGCCCGAGGACTCCTTCAGCGACGACCCGCTGCGCATCATGCGCGCGGTCCGCTTCGCCGCCCAGCTCGGCTTCGCCCTGGCGCCCGAGGTGGCCGAGGCCGCCCGCAACATGGCCGACCGGCTCTCCATCGTCTCCGCCGAGCGCGTCCGCGACGAGCTGACCAAACTCATGCTCAGCCCCGACCCGCACCGGGGCGTCGAACTCATGGTGGACCTGGGCATCGCCCGGTACGTGCTCCCGGAGATCCCCAAGCTGCGCTTGGAGATCGACGAGCACCACCGGCACAAGGACGTCTACGAGCACTCGCTCACCGTCTTGGACCAGGCCATCGAGCTGGAGGAGAAGCGGGGTCACGAGCCCGACCTGGTGCTGCGCCTGGCCGCGCTGCTGCACGACGTCGGCAAGCCCAAGACGCGCGCCTTCGAGTCCGGGGGGCGGGTGACCTTCCACCACCACGAGGTGGTGGGCGCCTCGATGAGCCGCAAGAGGCTCACCGCGCTGCGCTTCCCCAAGGACGTGGTGTCCGACGTCAGCACCCTGGTCGAACTGCACCTGAGGTTCCACGGCTACGGCAGGGGCGAGTGGACCGACTCCGCGGTCCGCCGGTACGCGCGCGACGCGGGGGCGCAGCTGGAGCGGCTGCACATCCTCACCCGCGCCGACTGCACCACCCGCAACCGGCGCAAGGCGGCGGCGCTGGCGCGCTCCTACGACGACATCGAGCGTCGGATCGGGCTGCTCGCCGAGCAGGAGGAACTGGACCGCATCCGCCCGGACCTGGACGGCAACGAGATCCAGGAGATCCTGGGGGTCAAGCCGGGTCCCGTGGTCGGCCGCGCGTACCGCTTCCTGCTGGAACTGCGCCTGGAGAACGGCCCGATGGGCAAGGAGGCCGCGACCGGGGAGCTGCGCGCCTGGGCGGCCGAGCACCTGTGAGCGTCAGCGGCCCGGCTTGACCGCCGTGACCGCCATGGCCATGCCGAATACGCGCAGCGGTGTGCCCTCCAGGGCGTCGGACAGGGTCTGCAACGCCGTGGTGCGGCTGTCGAACGGCGGCATCAGGTAGTCGATGGCGCCCACGCGCAGCCCGGCCCCCCGCAGCAGTCGGCCCATCTGCTGGGTGGTGAACGCCCGTACGTCCGACATGCGCGCGTGCAGGGGCCCGACCCAGGGAAGGAAGGGCGCGGTCAGCGCCGAGCGGCGCCGGCCGCCCCAGAGCACGCCGTGGGTCTCGAAGGGGAACCAGCGGTTGGGCGTGGTCAGCGAGAACGCGCCGCCCGGCTTGAGGACCCGGCGGACCTCGCGCAGGGTGCCCTCCAGGTCCTCGACGTGCTCGACCACCTCGAACGCGGTCACGCGGTCGAAGGTGTTGGCGTCGAAGGCCAGCGCGTCGGCGGACATCTTGTGGATGCCGATCCGGTCCTCCAGCCCGGTGCCCGCGATGCGCCCGGCGAACGCGTCGAGCCGCTCCGGTTCGAGGTCGATCGCGTCCACGCGCACGTAGCCCCCGGCCAGTTCGACCGTGCAGGTGCCGTCGCCGCAGCCCACGTCGAGCAGGCGGTCGCCGTGGACGGGCAGTTGGCGGGAGACCGCCCCGACGCGCTTGACCACCCCCCGCTGCCCGAGTGCGCTGGAGGTATCGCCCAGTGCGTCACCGGTGTTCATGGCGGACCATCCCCGCTGTCGACGAGTCTCCCCATGGAGACTACAGCAGGTGACCGCGTGGTGACGTGTCGATGTGTCGCCGGGTCGACAAGGCGCTACGCGGCCTCGCGCTCCGCCTCCGCGGCGCTGGCGCGGCGCTCGCGCACCACCCAGGCGGCGCCCGTCACCAGGTAGGCCGCGGCCATCGCCACGACCACCGCGGGGCTCACCCCGGACGGCGGGACCAGCGCGGCGGCCAGCGCCGCGCCCAGGACGAACGTTGCGTTGAACAGCACGTCGTACACCGAGAACACCCGCCCCCGGAACGCGTCGTCGACATGTCGCTGAACCGACGTGTCGACGGTGACCTTGACCCCCTGCGAGACGAAGCCCAGCGCGAACGCGGCCGCTGGGAAGAGCACGGGCGAGAAGGGCAGTCCGAACACCACCAGGACCGCCGACGCCGCCGCCAGTTGCAGCGCGATCCACGTCCCCGGGGCCATCCGGGCGGTCGCCCACGGAGTGGCCGCCGCGCCCACCAGGAACCCGGCCCCCGACAGGCCCATCGCCACCGAGAAACCGGCCAGCCCGGCCACGCCGCCGCCGGTGAAGGTGTTGTTGTACAGCAGCAGCGTCAGCAGCGTGGAGATCCCGAACAGCACCCGGTGGCCGCCGATCGTGAGCAGCGCGTCGCGGGCCTCCGGGCGCGCCCAGAGGTGGCGTACCCCCGAGACCATGCCCCGCACCACGTTGCGCACGGCGGCCGCGACCTCGTCCGGCTCCCGCTCCAGGTGCGGGCCCAGCTCGTCGCGGCCCAGGGTGAGGGAGACCAGCGCCGCCCCGGCGAAGCCGAGCGCGGCCGCGAACAGGACGAGCCCGGTGCCCAGGACGTCCTCGCCGCCGACCAGACCGATCGCCGCGCCCGCCCCCGCGCCCAGGAAGCTCGCCGCGGTACCGCTGGTCGGCGTGACCGCGTTGGCCGTCATCAGCTTGTCCCGGGCCACCACGTAGGGCAGCCCGGCGGACAGGCCGGACAGGAAGAAGCGGTTGACGCTCAGCACCAGGAGCGCGGTGAGGAGGAAGGCCGGGCTCTCGCCCTCCGCCACCAGGAACGCGCTCGCCACCGCGAGCGCCGCCTTGGCCAGGGAGGACAGCAGCAGGATCTGGCGCCGGGGCCACCTGTCGATCAGGACCCCGGCGAACGGCGCCACCACCGAGAACGGCAGGAGCAGCACCGCGAAGGCGGCGGCGACGGCACCCGCGCTGGTGTGCTGCTCGGGAGTGAAGAAGACGAAGCCCGCCAGCCCGGCCTGGTACACCCCGTCGGAGAACTGCGCCACCAGCCGGGTGCCGAACAGGCGGCGGAACCGGGGCCCCCGCAGGACCACGCGCAGATCACCGAAGAAGGACACGGCACCAAGGTTAGGCCGTGCCCGGGGCCGGGACGGCCCCGGGGAGGAGCGGGCCCCGGCCGTGCGCGGGGACCGCCCTCAGGAGCGGTCTAACCGGCGGCGCCGTCCTGCTGGCCCGAGGCGATGAACCGCTCGACCTTCTCGTGCGCCTCGGCGTCGCTGTACTGCTCGGGCGGGGACTTCATGAAGTAGGAGGACGGGGCCAGGACCGGGCCGCCCATGCCGCGGTCCTTGGCGATCTTGGCGGCGCGGACCGCGTCGATGATGATGCCCGCGGAGTTGGGGGAGTCCCAGACCTCCAGCTTGTACTCCAGGTTCAACGGCACGTCGCCGAACGCGCGCCCCTCCAGGCGGATGTAGGCCCACTTGCGGTCGTCCAGCCACGGCACGTGGTCCGACGGGCCGATGTGCACCGAGCCGGCCTTCAGCTCGTGCGGGATCTGGGAGGTGACGGACTGCGTCTTGGAGATCTTCTTGGACTCCAGGCGGTCGCGCTCCAACATGTTCTTGAAGTCCATGTTGCCGCCGAAGTTGAGCTGGTACGTGCGGTCCACGATCACGCCGCGGTCCTCGAACAGCTTGGACAGCACGCGGTGGGTGATGGTCGCGCCGATCTGCGACTTGATGTCGTCGCCGATGATCGGCACACCAGCTCTGGTGAACCTCTCGGCCCACTCGGGGTCGGAGGCGATGAACACCGGCAGGGCGTTGACGAAGGCCACGCCCGCGTCGATCGCGCACTGGGCGTAGAACTTGCCCGCCTCCTCCGAGCCCACCGGCAGGTAGGACACGAGCACGTCGGCCTTGCTGGCCTTGAGCGCCGCGACCACGTCCACCGCGTCCTCGGGGGACTCCTGGATGATCTCCCGGTAGTACTTGCCGAGCCCGTCGTAGGTCGGTCCGCGCATGACGGTGACGCCGGTCGGCGGCACGTCGCAGATCTTGACGGTGTTGTTCTCGCTGGCCGTGATGGCGTCGGCGAGGTCGTGGCCGACCTTCTTGGCGTCCACGTCGAAGGCTGCGACGAACTCGATGTCGCGCACGTGGTACGGGCCGAACTGCACGTGCATCAGGCCTGGTACCCGGGACTCGGGGTTGGCGTCCTTGTAGTAGTGCACGCCCTGGACGAGCGACGCCGCACAGTTGCCGACGCCCACGACGGCTACACGTACCGAACCCATTGGTCCTTGCTCCTTCTTGTTCGCGAACATGGATTCCACGGCGCACGACGACGGGACCGCGCCGACGGCGGTTCCGGGCCCCGTCGCCACGCGTTCGTTTCCCGTATGTGGTCAGCAGCGCACACGGCGTTTCTGTTCCCACCCGCCGTCCCGCACCGCCCTCAGCGGTCGGTGTCCGGCGCGCGCGGTCCCCGCGCCCTCCGCGCCGCCTCGGCGGACGGACCGGGCACGGTTCGCGCCCCGCGACCGGGAACCGCAGGGGGAACATGCATGTCTGGCTGTTTTGTTCAGTTCTGACTCTATCTCCGCTCACCCGCCTGCCCGCATGCCAGACCTGTGACACGCGTCCGCGCGGGTGCGTCCGGCGCGTCGGCCGCCCTCCGTGAACCCCCGGAGTCCTGCGGGGAAAATCTCACAGACCCATCCCTACCAGCGCCGACACCGAACACTTCTCGGGCGGGTCGACGCCCGGCCGACTCGTCGGGGTTCGGTTTGACCGCGCTGAACTGGCAGGACGGGCGGTTCTCGGCGAAACGTGGCCAGGTGTCCCAAGACGCGCGATAACCTCGCGCGTGGGTTGTGCTATACCGTTCGATCGCTCTAACGTGACCTGTGATTTGCGTGCGTAGCCGGTAGAGCCCCCGGACCCAGCCCCTGCCGCGGCGGCGTTTCCGTAGGCACCGAGCACCGAGGGCTGTCGCTCCCGCAGGCCAACGACCAGGAGGAAGAAGCGGCTTACGTCTTCGCGACCTGTGTGAAAACCCCCGCCCGCCTTCGGGCGTCCTTTATCAAGCCTTGAACGACAGGCACAGCGTTGGACACGGCCACGCCGGTCCGGTCCACGCAGCCGTCGCGAGAAGACAGGTCGCGGATCACCGATCCCCCAGGGGGACCGTCCCCCCGTTTCCACCAAGGAACCGTCAGGCCGACCGGCCGTGAGAGGCAATCGAGGACCACGTGAGTACCGAACGACGACGGAACGCCGATGGCGGCCGTCGCCGGGCAGACGGCCCGGCCGACGGCTCGCGCGGCGGCGGCGGACGGCGCCGGGCCGACGGCCCGCCCCGGGACGAACCCTCCGGAGGCCGCCGCCGCCCGGACGCCGGTGACGGCTTCTGGGGGGACGACGCCGGGCCCGAGCGCCCGCGCCGACGACGCCCCCCGGAGCAGGAGGCCCGTTCCGAGGGCCGCCGTCCCGAGGGCGACCGCCCCCGGCGCCCCGAGGGCCAGCGCCGCGCCCCCGCCGACGGTGACCGCCCCCGCCGCCGTCCCGAGGGCGAGCGCCCCCGGCGGCCCCAGGACGGCGAGCGCCCCGGCCGCCGTTCCGAGGGCGAGCGCCCGCGCCGTCCCGAGGGGCAGCGCCGACGCCCGGACGAGGACCCCCGCGGCCGCCGCAGGGCGGCCGGTTCCGGACCGCGCGACCCCCGAGACCGCGACCCCCGCGACCCCCGCGACCGCGGCCGTGACCGCGAGAACGCCGCCCGCTCCGAGGGGCGGCGGGCCCCGGGCCGCGGCTCCCGTGCCGCCGGCGGCGGCAGAGGAGGCCGGGGAGGCGGTCGGCGCCGCTCCCGCGACGAGGAGCCGGACGACCGCCCCTGGTTCAAGCGCTTCCTGTCCAAGGCGTGGAAACCCGCCCTGGCCGTCTTCGGCCTGATGATCATCGGCGGCGTGGCCGCCTTCGCGATCCTGTACGCCATGGCCCCCAACGTGAACGAGCTGGAGGCCAAGTCGGACGCCAGCCTGTCCGCCACCCAGATCATGTGGGCTCCGGAGGGCGACGCCGAGCCCGAGGTCGCGGTCACCACGGGCGAGGTCAGGCGGATCGAGGTCCAGAGCGAGGACATCCCGCAGACGGTCATCAACGGCGTGCTCGCCGCCGAGCAGCGCACCTTCTACACCGACCCCGGCATCAGCGTCTCCGGTATCGGGCGCGCACTCCTCTCCGGCGGCGAGGCGGGCGGCGGTTCCACCATCACCCAGCAGATGGCGCGGAACTACTACAGCGACCTGGAGATCGAGAACCAGTACATCCGCAAGATCCGCGAGATCTTCATCTCCATCAAGCTCAACCAGCAGATGGAGAAGGACGACATCCTCTCGACCTACCTCAACACCATCTACTTCGGCCGCAACGCCATGGGCATCCAGATGGCCTCCCAGTCCTACTTCGGCAAGGACCTGGACGAGCTGACCGACGCCGAGGGCGCCTTCCTGGGCATCATCATCCAGATGCCCAGCAACTTCCAGGGCGAGATGGGCGACTGGACCAGGACCTACCTCAACGAGGAGCGCTGGCCCTACGTGCAGGAACAGTTGGCGCTCATGCACGAGGAGGACCCCGCCCTCGGCCTGCCCAGGGCCGAGGCCGAGGCCCTGGAGATCCCCGAGCTCGTTCCGTACGGCACCGAGGAGGGCGAGGAGGAGCAGGAGTACGACCCCAAGTTCGACTACGTCCGCCAGGCGGTCGTCCAGGAGGTCGAGGAGCGCTACTCCGGGATCACCGCCCAGGACATCGCCACACAGGGCTTCGTCGTGCAGACCTCGCTGGACCCCGCGCTCATGGACGCCGCGCGCAGCTCCTTCGACGTCCTGCCGAACACCCCCGAGGACACGATGATGGGCCTGACCGCGGTCGACCCCGCCACGGGGCGGATCGTCGCCTTCCACGGGGGCGACAACGTGGTCGAGGACGTCAACAACTCGCTGACCCACCGGACGCAGGCGGGTTCGTCCTACAAGCCCTACGTGCTCGCCACCGCGCTCGAGAGCGGCATCAGCCTCAACAGCACGTTCGACGGCGACTCCCCCCAGGAGTTCCCGGGGCTGCAGAGCGAGGTCATCAACGCCAGCGGCAGGAGCTGGGGTCCGGTCAACCTGATCCAGTCCACCGCCCAGTCGATCAACACCCCGTTCGTGGAGCTGGCGGTGCAGATGACCCCGGCCGCGGTGGACGAGCTCGCGGTCCAGGCCGGTGTGGCCGAGGAGCAGACCACGACCTCGGCCCAGGGGCCGCTCATCGCGCTGGGCACCCACCAGGTGAGCGCGCTGGACCAGGCCGAGGGCTACTCCACCTTCGCCGCCGGGGGCGTCCACCGTCCGGCGCACATGGTCACCGAGCTGCGCACCTCCGACGGCCAGGTCATCCCGCCCGACGACGCCGACCTGCTGGAGAGCGGTGAGCAGGTGGTCACCGCGGACGTCGCGGCCGACGTCACCTACGCCATGACCCAGGTCGTCGAGCCCGGCGGCGGTGGCGACCAGGCGGCGCTGCCCGACGGCCGTCCCGTCGCGGGCAAGACCGGTACCTCCAGCGACGCGGTCTCCGCGTGGTTCGTGGGGTACACGCCGCAGCTGGTCGCCGCTGTGGGCCTGAGCCGCGCGGACGCCAACCAGACCCTGGAGTTCGACGGCCAGACCGCGGGCGAGATCTTCGGTGGCACCACCTCGGCCAACGTGTGGCGCGAGTTCATGACGACCGCCATGGAGGGCGTCGAACCGGCGCAGTTCCCGTCGCCCGCCTACGTCGGTACGGAGCAGAGCTTCGTGCCCACGCCGTCCCCGAGCGCCGAGCCCAGCGACGAGCCGAGCGACGAGCCCTCGGCCGAGGAGTCCCCGACGGAGAGCCCGGCGGAGTGCGACCCGTCCATGCCGGACTCCCCGGAGTGCCAGGACGAGCAGACCGGTGAGCCCTGTGAGCCCGGAATGGGCCGGGACTGCCCGGAGAGCCCCGGCACGGGGGACGAGGAGGAGTGCGGAACCTGGCCTCTGCCCGCATGTGAGGACACCGATCCCAGCGGTGAGGCCTCCGACCCGGAGCAGGACGGCGGAGACCAGGGTGGCTGGCCCTTCCGGGCGAACGGCGCCGGAAGCGACGCCAACAGGATGATCATCCTCGGCCGGAACGACTGACCCGGTCCCGGACGGGAGAGGGGGGCCGGCGCGCGTGGAGCGCACCGGCCCCCCTTCCGCGTGTGCCCGGCGCCGTCCACAGGCCGCACCGGAGGGTGCGCGCCTGCTGGTAATCTTTGATCCCGTATGGCTCAGAGTCCGCGCGACGCCCGCCCCCGCGGCGCGGAACCCGTCCCGGACTCCTGCCCTCCTGCTATGGAGATTCCATGGCCGCGACAGTCCAGAGGAGGAACGTACGCCTATGCGTCGTTACGAACTCATGATCATCCTCGACCCCAACCTCGACGAGCGCACCGTCGCCCCGTCGCTGGAGAACTTCCTGGGTGTCGTCCGCAACGACGGCGGCTCGGTGGAGAAGGTCGACATCTGGGGCAAGCGCCGTCTCGCCTACGACATCGACAAGAACGCCGAGGGCATCTACGCGGTGATCGACCTCACCGCCGAGCCCGCCACGGTCAAGGAGCTGGACCGCCAGCTCGGTATCGCCGAGGCCGTGCTCCGCACCAAGGTGCTCCGCCCCGAGGTCCACTAGGCGGCGTCCGCCGCCGTCCCCCGCCCCGACTCCCGCCTCCGGCCCCGGCGTTTATGTCAGTGGTCGCGCGGATGATCGGGGGAACAGGCGAAACCGCCTGATCCGACTACCTCGAACCGGAGCCCATCCATGGCAGGCGAAACCCAGATCACGCTCGTCGGCAACCTGGTCGACGACCCTGAACTGCGCTTCACTCCCAGTGGAGCCGCGGTCGCCAACTTCCGTGTGGCCTCGACGCCCCGCACCTTCGACCGCGCGTCGGGGGAGTGGAAGGACGGCGAGTCCATGTTCCTCACCTGCACCGTCTGGCGGCAGTACGCGGAGAACGTGGCCGAGAGCCTTCAGCGCGGCATGCGCGTCATCGTGCAGGGCAGGCTGAAGCAGCGCTCGTACGAGACCCGCGAGGGTGAGAAGCGGACCGTCTTCGAGATCGACGTCGACGAGGTCGGCCCGGCCCTGCGCAGCGCCACCGCCAAGGTGACCAAGTCGCAGCGCCAGGGCGGCGGAGGCGGCTTCGGCGGTGGCGGCGGCGGTGGTTTCGGTGGCGGCCAGCCCCAGCAGGGCGGCGGCTACGGGAACCAGGGCGGCGGCTTCGGCGGGTCGCAGGGCGGCGGAGGCCGCAGCGGCCCCCCGGCCGACGACCCGTGGGCGACCAACGGCGGCGGTGGCGGCGGAGGCTTCGGCGGCGGAGGCGGGGGCTTCTCCGACGAGCCCCCCTTCTAACCGCGGCGAGTACCCCGTCCGGCGCCCCGAGGCGCCAGACCCTTTCCACATCAGACCATCCCCGGGAGGACCCCGGGGCTCTTGCGAAGGAGCACCACGATGGCTAAGCCGGCAGCGCGCAAGCCCAAGAAGAAGGTTTGCCTCTTCTGCCAGGAGAAGCAGTCCTACATCGACTACAAGGACACCACGCTTCTCCGCAAGTTCATCTCCGAGCGCGGCAAGATCCGCGCCCGCCGCGTCACGGGTAACTGCACCCAGCACCAGCGCGACGTCGCGACCGCGATCAAGAACGCGCGCGAGGTGGCCCTGCTGCCCTACACCAGCACCGCCCGCTAACGGCGATATCCGAGGGAGGTTTTTGTCGTGAAGCTGATTTTGACCCACGAGGTCAACGGTCTCGGAGCCCCCGGCGATGTCGTCGAGGTGAAGAACGGCTACGGTCGCAACTACCTGCTGCCCCGCGGGTTCGCCATCCGGTGGACGCGCGGCGGTCAGAAGCAGATCGACCTGATCCAGCGCGCGCGCTCCGCGCGTGACATCCGCACGCTCGACGAGGCCCAGCAGGTCGCTGGCCGCGTCAACGCGCTCACCGTGCGCCTCAAGCAGCGCGCCGGCGAGGGCGGCCGCCTGTTCGGCTCGGTCACGCCCGCAGACATCGCCGACGCCGTCAAGGCGACCGGTGGTCCCGAGCTGGACAAGCGCCGGATCGAGATCAAGAACCCGATCAAGGCCGTCGGAAGCCACAAGGTCCAGGTCCGCCTGCACCCCGAGGTCTCCGCGACGATCAAGCTGGACGTCGTCGGTTCCTGACCGACGCCGTGCACGCCGGGCCCCGTCTCCCTCCGGGAGGCGGGGCTCCGCTGTTTCCCCGTGCTCCCCGGGGCCGCGGCCACCGCCTCCGGAGCACTCTGAGGGTCCGCCGTCCCCGAGGTGGTCAGCGTTCCCGCTCGGTTCTCCTGACACGCCTGGTCGACAGACAACCCTTTGATTACTCTTTGTAATCTATCGTGTTCTCTGTGTTGGTGTCGTACGTTGCACCACCCAGCACGGAGAGGACGCAGAGCCATGACCGTGGAAAGAAGAGACGAGCCGGGCCGACACACACGGGTGGACCGCAGGACCGTTCTGCGGGGAACCGCCCTCGCCGCCGGGGGAGTGCTCCTCGGCGGGATCGCCGGGATCCCCGCCGCGGACCGGGCCTCCGCGGCCACGCGACCCAAGGTGTACACGCGCGCCGACTGGGGGGCGCGCGCTCCGAAGAACAAGATCGAGGTCGTGCGCCGCGGGGCCACGCACATCGTCGTGCACCACACCGCCACGGCGAACGCGTCCGACACCTCGACCTCGCACGCCGCGTCGCTGTCGCGCTCCATCCAGCGGTACCACATGGACACCAACGGGTGGAGCGACGCGGGGCAGCAGTTCACCATCAGCCGAGGCGGCCACATCATGGAGGGGCGCGACCAGAGCCTGCGCGCCGTCAGTGCGGGACACCACGTCCTCGGCGCGCACACCGCCAACCACAACGAGCACGCGATCGGGATCGAGAACGAGGGCACCTACACCTCGGCGAGCCCGCCCGCTGCCCTGCTGGACTCGTTGGCGGACACCTGCGCCTGGCTGTGCCTGGCCTACCGGCTGGACCCCGACGAGGCCATCGTCGGCCACCGCGACTTCAACGCGACGGGCTGCCCCGGCGACAAGCTCTACGCGGCGCTTCCGCGACTCCGCTCCACCGTCCGGAGCAGGATGCGGGAACAGCTCGCCCATCCGGACGCGGCGGCGGTCGCGGCAGCCGGACCCGACCGGCAACCGACCTACCCCGTCGTGCCGAGGGAGGAGCAGGTGAGGCCCTACAGTCACGGACCCGCCGTCGGTGAGCGCGACACGTTCACGTGACCCCGTCGGCCCGCCGGAGGGACACGGGCGCCCGGCCCGTCGCGGCCGAGCCGTGGCGGGCCCCGGTCAGGGCCGGTACGCGCCGGTGACCAGCCAGGCCGTACCCCGGGCCCGGAACCCGAGGGTGACCGCGCGGGCGAGGATCCACACCCCGAAGGCGACCCACAGGCCCACCAGCGCCCACAGGGGGCCGTCCGCCAGCCGCGGCAGGACCAGTGCGAACGGCAGGAAGACCAGCATCGTCCACAGGGACGCCCACGCGAGGTAGCGCTGGTCCCCTGCGCCCATCAGCACGCCGTCCAGCACCATGGTCACCCCGCTCAGCGGCTGCAGCAGCGCGACCACCACCAGCGAGGCCGTGATCAGGACGCGCACCCCGGGGTCGGAGGTGAACGGGATCCACGCCCACGGCAGCGCCAGGAACACCAGCGCCGCGAAGACCAGGCCCAGCCCCACGCCCCACTCCACCATGCGCCTCGTGGCGTCCCGGGTGCCCTGGACGTCCCCCGCGCCCAGGTAGCGGCCCACGATGGACTGCCCGGCGATGGCGATCGCGTCCATGGCGAACACCAGCAGCGCCCAGATGTTGTGGCTCACCTGGTGCGCGGCGATCGACGCGTCGCCCAGCCGGGCCGCCACCGCCGTGGTCACCAGGGCCACCACGCGCATCGACACGCTGCGCAGGAACAGGGCGAACCCCGCCGAGGCCGAGGCGCGCAGGCCCGCCGTCGTGGGCGTGAGCGACACGCCCTCGCGCCGGGCGGCGCGCGCGATCCTCATCACGTACCAGAACGCGCCCCCGCCCTGGGCGAGCACCGTCGACCAGGCCGAACCCGCGATGCCCCGGTCCAGGACCAGCACGAACACCGCGCACAGCACCGCGTTGGCCGCGTAGGAGCAGACCGCCACCACCAGCGGGGTCCTGGCGTCCTGGAGGCCCCGCAGCACACCGGTGCCCGCCATGACGATGAGCAGGAACGGCGTGCTCAGCAGGCTGATGCGCAGGTAGGTCAGGGCGTGGGGCGCCACGTCGGGCGAGGCGCCCAGCGCCTGCACCATCACCGGGCCGAGCGGCCAGCCGATCGCGACGGCGGCGAGGCCCAGCAGGACCGCGAGCCACAGCCCGTCCACGCCGTCCCGGACGCCCCCCGGGACGTCGCCCGCGCCGAACCTGCGAGAGACCGCCGCGGTGGTGCCGTAGGCGAGGAAGACGCAGACGGCCACGAGTGTGAGCAGCACCTGTCCGGCCACGCCCAGGCCGCCGAGCGCCTCGGTGCCCAGCGTGCCGACGATCGCGGAGTCGGTGAGCAGGAACAGGGGCTCACTGATGAGCGCGAAGAACGTCGGGACCGCCAGTGCGAGGATCTCGCGGTCGTGGCGGTGCCGGAAAGGAGCGGCCGAAAGCAGTTGTGGCATGACCAGCACACATTATCGGACACGCGTTCTACGCGGGTGTGGAGTTGTCCACACCCCGGCTGAAGCCTGTGGATAACCTGTGGAAACACGACCTGTGAGGCATCTTGCACCCCCTGACTGCATCCTGCGTTTTGGCAGGTCAAGTGCTATATGAAGTGGTCGCGGCATAGTTATCCACAGGTGATGTGCACAACCCCGGTCCGGGATGCCCTGCGGGGCGCCGGACATGGTGGTAAGGGACGTGTCCACAACCTCCAACCAAGGCGCCTCCGGCATCCGCCATGGGGCATCCTGGAAGGGTCGGCCCGTTCCCGGGCCGACGGAGGTACAGTCCCGGGGGAGCGTTCGTGAGTGTCGCTGAGCAGCCACCTGAAGAAGGCGGATACGAGCGCACCCCGCCCCACGACATCCAGGCCGAGCAGAGCGTGCTCGGCGGCATGCTGCTGTCCAAGGACGCCATCACGCAGGTCGTGGAGATCATCCGCTCCGCGGACTTCTACCGGCCCGCGCACCAGATCATCTACGAGAGCGTCGTCGACCTCTTCTCCCGGGGCGAGCCCGTGGACGCCATCTCGGTCAACGCCGAGCTGACCAAGCGCGGCGAGGCCACCCGGGTCGGCGGCGCCCTCTACCTGCACACCCTCACCGAGGCCATCCCGACCGCAGCCAACGCGGGCTACTACGCCAAGATCGTCTCCGACCGCGCGGTCCTGCGCCGCCTGGTCGAGGTGGGCACCCGCATCGCCCAGATCGGCTACGCCGGGGACGGCGAGGTGGACGACCTGGTCGACCACGCCCAGGCCGAGATCTACAAGGTCGCCGAGAAGCGCACCGGCGAGGACTACGTCGCGCTCGCCGACATCATGCCGGGCGCCCTGGACGAGATCGAGGCGATCGGCGCCAACGACGGCACCATGACCGGCGTGCCCACCGGTTTCGCCGACTTCGACGCCCTCACCAACGGCCTCCACCCCGGCCAGATGGTCATCATCGCCGCCCGCCCCGCCGTGGGCAAGGCGTTGGCCCTGGACACGCCACTCCCGACACCCGGCGGATGGACCACCATGGGGGAGGTGGAGGTCGGCACCGAGCTGATCGCCGCCGACGGGACACCCACCCGGGTGGTCGCCGCCACAGAGGTCATGGCCGGGCGCCCCTGCTTCGAGGTCGTGTTCGACGACGGCGCCACCGTCGTCGCCGACGGCGACCACCAGTGGCTGACCCACACGCGGGCCTCGCGACGCGCGGCCAGGGAGGCCGGGCTCCGGGGCGCGGTTCCCCGTGCGCTGCCCGAGGCGCGGACCACCAGGGAGATCGCCCGGACCCTGCGTACGGAGACCGCCGACCGCGGACTGAACCACTCGGTGGTCAACGCGGAGGCGATCGAACTGCCCGAACGCGACCTCCCCCTGCCGCCCTACTTCCTCGGAGCCTGGCTCGGTGACGGAGCCTCCGCCGCCGCCAGGGTCACCGGCACGGACCCCGAGGTCCTGCTCAACATCGAGGCCGAGGGACTCGTCACCAAGCCGGTCGGCTCCACCGGCGTGACCTACGGCGTCTTCCTGCCGGAGGAGGACACCGCGCCCGCGGCCCGTGAGTGCGTCGACGCCCACGGCGGTGTCCAGGCGCGGTTGCGCGCCCTCGGGGTTCTGGGGAACAAGCACATACCCCAGGAGTACCTGCGCGCCTCGGCCGACCAGCGGCGCGCACTCCTCGCCGGTCTGCTGGACACGGAAGGCACGGTGAACGCCACCGGCTCCGTGGAGCTCGCGGTCACCAGCCGGCGCCTGGCGAACGGCTTCCGGGAACTGGCGCACAGCCTGGGGTTGCGCACCGGGATGTCGGCCAGGCGGGTCGGCGGCCGGTCGGAGGAATCGTCCACCTGCTACACGGTCGCCTTCGGCTCCAGGAGCGAGGTCTTCCGACTCGAACGCAAGAGGCGTGCGCACCGAGAGCGCGGCGCCGACCTCGGTTACGCGCGGATCGGCTCCCGTTTCGTAACCGAGGTGCGACCGGTGGAGAGCGTTCCGGTTCGCTGCGTCCAGGTGGACCACCCGGACCACCTGTTCCTGGCCACCCGCTCGATGGTCCCCACCCACAACTCGACGCTGGCCCTGGACTTCGCGCGTGCGGCGTCCATCAAGCACGACATGACCGCGGTCTTCTTCAGTCTGGAGATGGGGCGCAACGAGATCGTCATGCGCCTGCTGTCGGCGGAGGCCCGGGTGCCCCTGCACACCATGCGCTCGGGGCTGATGACCGATGAGGACTGGACCCGCCTGGCCAGGCGCATGGGCGAGGTGGCCAACGCGCCCCTGTTCATCGACGACTCCCCGAACATGTCGATGATGGAGATCCGGGCCAAGTGCCGACGGCTCAAGCAGCAGCACGACCTCAAGCTGGTCATCGTCGACTACCTCCAGTTGATGAGCTCGCCCGGCCGGGTGGAGAGCCGCCAGCAGGAGGTCTCGGAGATGTCCCGCTCCCTCAAGCTCCTGGCCAAGGAGCTGGAGGTCCCGGTGGTGGCGCTCTCCCAGCTCAACCGAGGTCCCGAGCAGCGCACCGACAAACGCCCACAAGTCTCTGATCTTCGCGAATCCGGCAGCATCGAACAGGATGCGGACATGGTCATCCTGCTCTACCGCGAGGACGTTCACGACAAGGAGTCGCCGCGCGCGGGCGAGGCGGACATCATCGTGGCCAAGCACCGCAACGGCCCCACGGCGGACGTGACCGTGGCCTTCCAGGGCCACTACAGCCGGTTCGTCGACATGGCACCCGGCTAGCCGCCGCGTCGGGGCCCGCCGCGCAGCGGGCCCCGAATATCGGGTAGTCGTAATAGCGGTTTATGGTCAAGCCGATTTGTCGACAAAGCGCTACGTCCACTTCACGCGGAGTCGCTGACCACGATCCCCTCCCGTAGTTCCAGGCGGCGGCCGGTGAAGCGCTGCCGGGTCCTGCGGTCGTGTGACACGATCACCAGCGTGCCCTCGTACCGCGCCAGCGCCTCCTCCAGGTCCTCCACGAGACCGGGGGAGAGGTGGTTGGTCGGCTCGTCCAGGAGCAGCAGGTCGTGGGCCCCCGACGCCAGCCGGGCGACCTCGATCCTCCTGCGCTGGCCCACCGACAGGGACGCCACCGGCTGGTCCAGCTCCCCGGGCCGGAAGAGCCCGAGCGAGGCGAGCTCGTCCCGGTGGTCCTCGGTGAAACCGGGCCGTCCCGCGGCGTAGGCGCCGAGCACGGTCTGTCCGGCGGCGAAGGAGCCGTCCTCCTGACGCAGGTAACCCACCCGGCCGGGGACCGAAACCCGCCCCTCGTCGGGGAGCGCGTCCCCGGACAGGACCCGGAGCAGGGTGGTCTTGCCCGCTCCGTTCGGCCCGGTGACCAGCACGCGTTCGCCCGGAGCGAGGTCCAGGCAGGGCACCTCCAGGCGGTGGTCCACCCGGACCCCCTCCAGTGAGGCGGCCGGAGCGCTCTCCCCGGCGCGTGACCCGCTGAACCCGGCGGTCATCCGCAGCGGCACCGGCGGCGGCGCCACCGGGTCGGCGGTCAATCTCCCCATCCTCTCCTTGGCGTTGCGGACGCGGCCCATGGAACCGTGCGCGGCCCCCCGCATCTTGAACGCCCCGTGGCCGAACGCGGCCTTCTCCATCTTGCGCGGGATGGCCCGCAGCGCCGCGACGCTGTTCTCGGCCAGCCTGCGCTGCCGGGCCAGGTCCGCCCTCCACTCCCCGTACTCGCGGATCCACCGGGCCCTGGCCGAGGCCTTCGCGGCCAGGAACCCGTCGTAGCCGTTGCCGTACCGGTGGATCCGGCGCAGGTCGTGGTCGACCTCCAGGACGGTGTCGGTCACGTTGGACAGGAACGCCCGGTCGTGGGTCACGGCCACGACCGTGCCCCGGTGGCGGCGGAGCCGGTCCTCCAACCAGGCGACCGCGCGGTCGTCCAGGTCGTTGGTGGGCTCGTCCAGCAGGAGCAGTTCGGGCGAGGCCGCCAGCATCGCGGCCAGGGCCAGGCGCGAGCGCTCCCCTCCGGAGAGGGTCCTCAGCGGTCGGTCGCGGTCCAGGACGGGAAGGCCCAACCCGTGCAGTCCGGCGTCCACGCGTGCGTCGGCGTCGTAGCCGCCGCGTGCCTCGAACCGGGCGAGCAGGTCGCCGTAGGCGTCCAGCTCCGCCGGGGTGGCGGAGCCGAGCGTGCTCTCCGCCGCGCGCAGACGCGCCTCCATGTCGCGCAGGACGGCCAGGGCGGAGTCGATCGCGTCGCCGACGGTGCCGGTCGAGACCCCCGCGGTCTCCAGGGTCTGCGGCAGGTAGCCCGTTCCCCCCGGGGCCCGGACCGTGAGGTCGCCGTTGGTGGGCTCCTCCTCCCCGGCGAGCAGGTGCAGCAGCGTGCTCTTGCCGGAGCCGTTGTCGCCGATGACCCCGACGCGCTCGCCGGGACTGATGGTGAGGGCGACACGGTCGAGCACGGTGCGGTCGCCGTAGCGGTGGCTGATGCCGTTGAGGGTGAGCTGGGACTGTGCTCGTACTCGGGCGGTGAGCATACGCGCCTCCTGATCTGCGGTGTGGCTGGGAGAGGAGCCGCGGATCGACGGTGGGGCGCTGGTGTTCCGGGTTTCGGACAGGGCGCGGCGATGGCGCGGGTCCAAGAAAAAGGGAACGGTGAGGCCTTCCGTGGTCGACCGCGGTACGGCGACGCCGGGGAGCGCGGGAGGCCGCCATGCTGCACTGGGCGCTGGCGGCGGCGGCTCGGGCGTCGGACACGGGACTACAGGAAGATCAGCCTCATGCGGAAGACGATACGTCTCGTTTTTTCGGCCGTCAAGCGGGCGTTCATGAGACCGACATCACGTGGCCCCGGGCGACAGGAGGCCTGTAACGGATAACCACTTTGCTCTTTATGGTCAAGCCGATTTGTCGACAAAAGTATATGGAGCCAGGAGGAGGTCGCCGGGAGGCCCCGCGCGGACTCCGCGCACGACGAGGGGGCCGTCCCGCGGGACGGCCCCCTGCGCTCGCTTCGGTTCGCCGCGCGCCCGTGCGCCGGAACCGGCGCGCTCCCTCACCCACCGGACCGGTCCGCGTGGAGGGCCTGGTCGGCCCCTGGGCGACGGCGAAGGCCTCCCCGCCCGGAGGATCCGGCGGGGAGGCCTTCGTTCGAACCGCCGGCTAGAGCCAGCGGACCTCGGGGCGGCTCCGACCGTTGTCGTCGGTGACCAGCACCCAGTGCATGATCGGGTGTCCCGACGTCGTCGCGTCGGCGTCCTCGCGGGGCTGAGGGACGTTGACCGGCTCGGTCGCGAGACCGGAGAGGCGGTTGGTCCCAGCCGAGGGGCGGAGGCGCCGACGGGTCGTCGAGAACCGAGTGGGGTGGGGTGCACGGTCCGTGCTGCGCGCCATGGGACCCTCCTCGTTTCCGTTTCAGATGTCCCAAGTTAACCCTACGTTCACCTTCGAGTCAATTCGCCGGATTTCGTGGGCGTGGTCCATCGGGGCTTCGGCCTCCGGGTGAGGCCTGCTTGGAGACCTGCCCAGGTCGGCGGGTTCTATGCGTGATGAGTCGAACGCCGTGTGTGACAGTCCGTTGACCTGTGCCGGGGAAAGGAGTGTGTCACTCGAAGGAAAGGTGAACACAAGGTGAACAAGGTGCGAATCGGGCACCCGGTCCGGCCGTGCGCCCGGCGGCACCGGAGGGCCCCGGCCGTGTACGACGGCCACCGGTCCACCCGGGCCCGCCTCCCGCCCGCCCGGCAGGGGCCCGAACACGGCGAGAGCACCCGCCGGGACGGCGGGTGCTCCGCGTGGGCCTTGATGTGCGGCGTCACTCCTTGAAGATGAGCCCCACGACCTCCAGGTAGAGCTGCTCCGGGTAGGGGATGAAGTCGATCCGGCTCAGGGCCTGGTCCTGACCGGCCGACTCCATCACGAAGGTCCCGTAACCGAGGAAGCGGCCCAGCAGGGTCCGCTCGAACCTCATGTCGGTGACCTTGCCCAGCGGCATCATGTTCACCTGCCGGACGATCAGGCCGGTGGTCAGCAGGAGCCGTGCGGAGGTGATGACGAAGTAGTCCACCGACCACTCCGCTACCCGCCACACGAACCACACCAACACCAGCAGCCACACCCACCAGATGATCGCCAGCGTCGCGGCGCTGGCGGCGATGGAGGTGTTGCTGAGGATCCCGGCGACGATCAGCGCGCCGAGGACCGCTCCGACCGGACCGATCAGCACCGCGGGGTGCCGACGGATGGTCACCACGTCCTGCTCGTGCGGCAGGAGGTAGCGGTTGACCGACGCAGGAGCGCTGTTACTCGACGCTACGAGCCGCATGCCACCCGACCGTTCCGGTTACAGGAGCGCGTTGACGAAACGGGACATCGACTCCGCGCCCCCCATCAGACCGCCCAGAGCGCTCTCGATCACACCGGCGGCGCTTTCCGGCTGCGTGAGCAGATAGAACGCCACGAAAGCGATGAGCGCGTAGCCGCCCCATTTTTTCAACTTCGCCACGACTGACTCCTCTTGGAATCCACCTGACCCACCAACCCAGCAGTGATTGTCGCACCGACCATCATGCCCGTAAAGCCTGGGGCGCACCCTCGGCGTGGCGGTATGTCGGACCTTCCTCGCATGCGGGCTGTGTCCGGTTCCGGTGGTGTTGGTAACCCAGTGATTGGTGGTCCGGAATGTGGTTCAGGTCCAGCAAGGACTATGACATTAAGGACACTGCTGGATATAAAGGGGTAATTCATCTCCCCCTGTGTAGGCCACCGGAGTTCGGACAGGCCGAAAACCTCGGTAGGGGCCGCTCGGATCCCCTAGAGCTGCTCGGCGAAGGCCAGCGCGAGCACCTGGAGGTGCTGTCGGGCGATCCGCTCCACGAGGTCGGGGGTGGCCTTGCCGGTCACGTCCTCGGCCCCGTGCCGCGCAGCGTCCACGCACCGCGTGACGGTGGAGGTGTGGTGCACGTCGGAGAACTCCTCGGCCAGCCGGCTCCGCACCGGTTCGAAGCGAGAGTCGCGGGCGGTCGAGGTGGAGGGGTTCTCGTTCATCTCACTCCTTGGGGGCTACGGGGGTCGCGCTTTGTGTTCTTTCGGGATCTTTCGGTAGCCGCTGGAGGGTGGACGAAGCGCCGCGCCGGAGGAGGCTCGGGCGTGCGGTGTCAGCGGGCTGAGAGGGAGATCTGGGATGAGGGGGCGTTTCGGTCCGGCTGGTCTCCGCTTACGGGCGTGCGGGAACCATCATCGCTCCTCTCTGTTACATTACCGTCTCGAAATGAATTCGGCTAATGCAAAGCCGTGTCGGCGCTAGCGCCGGCTCGCCGTGTCCACCAGGGCGGACGGGAGAGTCCGCGGCATGCATGCCCGATTTTCGGTCGTTCATTCCTCCGGTCGCAAAAAGAGCCGAAAAAGCGCCCAACCGTGATCCGGCGGGCGCTGGGGGCGGACGGGCCGGGTGTGTCTCAGGAGCAGCCGTAGAGGCGGTCGCCCGCGTCGCCCAGCCCCGGCAGGATGAAGCCCTGCTCGTTGAGCCGCTCGTCCACCGCGGCCGTGACCACGCGCAGGGTCGCGCCGTGGTCGGGGTCCAGGTCCTCGGCGAGCCGCTGCTCCACCGCGGTCAGGCCCTCGGGGGCGGCGAGCAGGCAGATCGCGGTGATGTGGTCGGCGCCCCGCTCCACCAGGAGCTTGAGAGCGGCGGCCAGGGTGCCGCCCGTGGCCAGCATGGGGTCCAGCACGTAGCACTGGCGGCCGGACAGGTCCTGCGGCAACCGGTCGGCGTAGGTGGCGGGCTGGAGGGTGTCCTCGTCGCGGGCCATCCCGAGGAAGCCGACCTCGGCGGTGGGCAGCAGACGGGTCATCCCGTCGAGCATGCCCAGGCCCGCGCGCAGGATCGGCACCACGAGCGGAGTGGGGCGCGTCAACTGCGTTCCGGTGGTCTCCACGAGCGGGGTCCGGATGGTGACGTCCGTCACTCGAACGTCCCGGGTCGCCTCGTAGGCGAGCAGGGTCACCAACTCGTCGGTCAGGCGCCGGAAGGTCGGGGAGTCGGTACCCACGTCGCGCAGGGTGGTCAGTTTGTGCGCGACCAGGGGGTGGTCGACGACCAGGGTTTCCAAAGCGTTCTCCGGTTGAGCTGGGACAACAAGACGGTGGCTGGGGAGGGGGCCTGCCCGAGTCTAACCGCGCGCGTCCACCGGGCCGGAGGCGCCGCGGGCCGCGTGGTCCCCTCTCGGGGCCGGTGCGGCCGCGCGGCCGGGGGCGCCCGGGGGCCGCGGGGAGGGCGGAGGGGCGAGCGGGGATCCGGTTCTCATGAGAGCGTGGTCCGGAATGACGCGGACCGAGTGGGACGGTGGCACCGGAGTGATCGTTACCATGTCACTCGCACGGGCGATCCGGGATTCCTTCGTCCGCACCGATACACCGGCCGGGTTGGGGTGACGATGACAGTGCTCGATCATGGTGACGACGACTCGGGCGACTTCGCGGCCATCGCGTACAGGGAAGAGGAGTACTGGGACGTCGACCTGCTCCCCGTGACCCTGACGCACGACCTCAAGGGGCTGATCCACGCCCTGCGCCAGCAGCCGAGCATCAGCGGCTCACTCGGCCTGGTCTCGGTCGGCGACGACTTCTTCGTCATCGTGCGGGTCTACGGCGAGGACGTCTCCCTCTTCCTGTCCGACGTGACCGCGTCCGTGGACTGGCAGGTGGCCCGGGACGTCCTGGACTACCTGGACATCGACCAGCCGGACGACGACGACCTCGACCAGGTGCTGCCCGCGGGCGACCTGTCCATCGTGGCCGACCTGGGGCTGGACGAGATGGAGCTGGGCGCCCTGGCGGGCGATCTGGACCTGTACCCCGACGAGGTGCTGGCCAGCGTGTCCGAGCGGCTGGGATTCGCCCAGTCCTTCCAGCGTGTACTGGACGGTATGGGGTAAGGACCTGCCGAGAAGAGCATCCGGGCGGACAGGAGAGCACGCGGTGTCGACCTTCGCAGCGGTCTTCGCTCCCAACGGGAGGACGTGGCGGGGAACCGAGGTCGAACTCGGGGACGTGGACGTCATCGACGACGTCACCGAACTGATGCTCGACTTCGCGACCGACCGGGGCAGCGGGGGCTCGATCCTGCTCGTGGAGGCCGACGACGAGTGGTTCGCCATCGTACGCGCCGACGACGACGGCGCTGAGCCGCGCGTGTACCTCTCCGACGCGCGGGTGGTGCACGACCATCCGCTGGCCTCGGTGCTCTCCGAGGCCGGGGGGCTGGGCGCTCCGCCGCCCTCCGAGAGCGCCGGAGCCCGGCCCGACCCGCGGCCCGACGGCGACGGGGACCTGCTCTCCGACCTGGGCCTGACCGAGGAGGAGCTGCGCTCCCTGTCCGTCGGCGGCGGGGTCCTGCCCAGCGACGTCCTGGCCGTGGTGGCCGAGCGCGCGGGCTTCGCCGAGATCCTCGACGGTATGAGGCTGTGATCGGGCGGGACGTCCTCGCCTCCGCTCTGCGCGCGGCGATCGCCGAGGGCGAGGCCGCGCTGGAGACGGGCGACGTGCCGGTGGGCGCGGTCGTGCTGGACGCCGACGGCGCCGTCCTGGGCGCCGGACGCAACGAGCGCGAGGCCACCGGCGACCCCACCGCCCACGCCGAGGTGCTGGCGCTGCGGGCCGCCGCACGAGCGCGCGGCGAGTGGCGGCTGGGCGGCTGCACCCTGGTGGTCACCCTCGAACCCTGCACGATGTGCGCGGGCGCGACGGTGCTCTCCCGCGTGGACCGGCTGGTCTACGGCGCGCGGGACGCCAAGGCGGGCGCGGCCGGATCGGTGTGGGACGCGGTCCGCGACCCCCGCCTCAACCACCGCCCTGAGGTCGTCCCGCCGGACCTGGTGCCGCGGGAGCTCTCGGACAGGTGCTCCGATCTCCTGAGCCGGTTTTTCGCACGGCGCCGTATCCGGTAGAGTGTCTCGCGGTGGAGTCGCCTAGTGGCCGATGGCGCCCGCCTCGAAAGCGGGTAAGGGGCAACCCTTCGAGGGTTCAAATCCCTCCTCCACCGCACGAGGTCCACGTTCACCCAGGTGAACGCGGGACCGGTAGAGGTAGCGAGGGCCGGTTGGTCCGAGCCGACGCACGGTGTGCGCGGCGCGGAGCAACCGGCCCTTCGCGTTCCCCGGGTCGGGTTCCGGCGGCCGGACCGCGGCCCCGGAGCGGCCTGTCGGCCTGTCGACAGGTCGTCCCGTCGACAGGCCGACAAGCCGACGGATCGACAAGCCGACAAGCCGGTGCGGCTACTCCCCGGCGGGGGCCGGGCCGGTGCTGCCCCGGGGCACGAAGCGCGCCGCCGGCGACCAACGCTCCGCCACGGCCGCCCCGTCGGCGCACTCCAGGGCCGACTCCGCGACCGCGGCCCCGTACCGGTACACGTCCACGCTCATGGTGGTGAGCGCGGGCTCGGCCAGGCGGCACACGGTCGAGTCGTCCCAGGCCACCATGCTCAGCTGCTCGGGGACCCGCACGCCCAGGCCGCGGGCGGCGTCCAGCCCGGCGACCGCCATCACGTCGTTGTCGTACAGGACCGCCGTCGGCGGTTCCTCCCGCTTGAGCAGCTCGCCGGTGAGCCGGGCGCCCGACTCGTGGGAGTAGTCGCCCTCCAGGACCACCGGGGCGGGGAGCCCGGCCGCCCGGCAGCCCTCCGCGAGGGCCTCCGTGCGGGCGCGTGTGTGCAGCAGCTCCACCGGCCCGGTCACCCGGGCGACGCGCCTGTGGCCCAGTTCGATCAGGCGCTCCAGCGCCGTCCGGACCGGTGACACGTGGTCGGTCAGGACGGTGGGCGCGGCTGGGTCCGGGACCGGGCTGCCCGCGACCACGGCGGGCAGGCCCAGCTCGCGCAGCACGGTCGGGCGCTCGTCCCCCTCGGTCGGGTTGACCACCACGACCGCGTCCACCAGCCGCCGCTCCGCCCACCGGCGATAGGCGGCCAGCTCGGCCTCCCGGCCGGTCACCAGGTGCAGCAGGACCGACATGTCGCGCTCGGCCATCCGCTCCTCGATCCCGGCGATGAACTCCATGAAGAAGGGCTCTGTGCTCAGCAGGCGGCGCGGCCTGGCCAGGACCAGCCCGACCGCGCCTCCGGTCCCGGACCCGTCCATCACGCCCGCCGCGCGCGCAGGGAGTTGGCCGAGCGCAGGACGGGGGCGGCGGTCAGCGCCGCCGGGTCGACCTCCGCTCCGGTGCGCACGAAGAAGCTGTGCGTCTCCCCGGCCAGCAGGTCCACGAGCATGTCGTCCGCCTCTGCGTCGGGGGCCACCCGGTCGGCCAGCACGGAGACGTCCCTGGCGAAGGACGAGGCGCGCACCTCCACCCGGTAGCCGCCCTCCACGGGCGAGGCGGTGGCGGTCAGCGCGTCCGGGTCGTAGGACAGGTGGACGTCCTCGCGGAAGGGCCGCACGAGGCGGGCGTCGCGGGTCGTGGCCACGAGCACCTCCTCCTTCGCGTCCCCGGCCGCGAGCAGCTCCCGGGCCAGGTCGAACTCCGCCGCGGAACGGGGCGGCACCGCCAGCTCGATCCTAGCGCTGTGCAGCACCTCGCCCCCGAAGGTCTGGCGCTCCGCGCTGACCGGCTCCGACCAGGCCTCGTCGGTGTCGTTGACGGCCACCAGCACCAGCCGCCCGTCCCTGGGCTGGACGGTGAGCAGGCGCGGTGCGTAGGCGCGGCGCAGCCCGTACCAGAGGGGCTTGGGTCGCTCCTCGCCGTCCACGGCCGCCCAGGAGGTGACCGGCCAGCAGTCGTTGATCTGCCAGACCAGGGCGCCCGCGGTGCGCGGCCACCAGGACCGGAAGTGCTCGATGCCGAACGCCACCGCGCGGGCCTGGTTGAGCTGGGTGGCCCAGTGCCAGTCCTCGAAGCTCCTGGGCGCGGGCAGGTGGGCCGACAGGCCCCGGGCGAGCTTGCCGTTGCCGTCCTGGGCCTTCTGGTGCAGCAGGAAGGCGGGCGAGGTGGGCGTGAGCGGCTCGTCGTGCACCCAGTCGGTGAGGGTGGCCCAGGTGGGCGGCCCCTGGAAGCCGAACTCCGAGCAGAACCGGGGCACGTGGTCCTGGTAGGCCCGGTAGTCGGTCTGGTTCCACACGGTCCACTCGTGGCGCGTGCCGTGCGCCTCGTCGTTGGGGTGGACCTCCTTCGGGGCGTACCCCGGGGTGTAGGGGCTGCCGTCGGCGTAGAACCGGGTGGGGTCGAGCTCGGCCACGACGCGGGGGAAGAGGTCGGTGTAGTAGCCGTAGCCCCAGGTCCGGTCCCCGAGCCGCTCCTGCCAGCCCCAGTCCATGAAGCCCCAGAGGTTCTCGTTGCCGCCGTTCCACAGCGCCAGCGAGGCGTGCGAGGTCAGGCGCGCGACGTTCTCCCGGGCCTCGGCCTCGAACTCACTCCACAGCGGCTCCTCCTCGGGGTAGGCGGCGCAGGCCAGGAGGAAGTCCTGCCACACGAGGACGCCGCGCTCGTCGCAGACGTCGTAGAAGTCCTCGCTCTCGTAGATCCCGCCGCCCCACACGCGCAGCATGTTCATGTGCGCGCCGAGGGTCTGGTCCACACGCCGGGCCAGGCGCTCGCGCGTGATCCGGGTGAGGAAGTGGTCGTCGGGGATCCAGTTGGCGCCCTTGACGAAGATCGGCTTGCCGTTGACCACGACGGTGAAGGGGGTGCCGTGCTCGTCGGGAGCGGTGTCCACGGTGATGGTGCGAAAGCCCACGCGGCGGTCCTCGGAGCCCAGCGGCCCGGCCTCCCCGTCCGCGGTCAGGGTGACGGACAGGTCGTACAGGGGCTGGTCGCCGTGGCCGGCCGGCCACCACAGGCGGGCGTCGGGCACCTCGACCACGACCACGCCGCTCTCCGCGCCGGGAGACACCTCGGCGGCGGCCCGCACACCGGCGACCTCGGCCGCCAGGACCAGGCCGGAGCCGGGAGCGGTCCCGGACCACTCGACGTCGGCGTGCACCTCCACCCGGCCGGTGCCGTCCTCGCCGACGGTGACCAGCGGGCGCACCTGGGACAGGCGGGCGGTGCGCCACCGCTCCAGGCGCACGGGCTTCCAGATTCCGGCGGTCTGGAGGTCGGGCCCCCAGTCCCAGCCGAAGGAGCAGGCCATCTTGCGGACCATGTTGTACGGGTGCGTGTTGGTGTGCGGCCGCTCGCCGAGCTCTTCGCGGACCTCCTCGGCGTACTCCAGCGCGGACCGGAAGGCGACCACGAGCTCGTTGGCCCCGGCGCGCAGCGCGTCGCGCACGTCGAAGCGGTACCCGCGGTGCATGTTGGCGGTGGTGCCGAGCACTGTGCCGTTGAGCTCCACGGTGGCCACCGTGTCCAGGCCGTCGAAGGCCAGGTCGACGCGCTCGCCGTCCTCGACCGCGTCGGCCTCGAAGGTGAGGGAGTAGCGCCAGCCCGCGCGGTGCATCCAGGACAGCTCGGTCTCGTTGCTGTCCAGGTAGGGCTCGGGGATCAGCCCGGCGGCCAGCAGGTCCAGGTGGGTGCTTCCCGGGACCTGGGCGGGGACGGTGCGGCCCGCGACGTTCTCCGGGACGGGCCCGCTCGTCGCGGACAGCCGCCAGCCGTCGTGCAGGGTGTGACGGATCATCTGTGCCTCTCGGGGGCTTCGGGGGCGGGGACGCCGGCGTGTGCGCGGAGCACGCTCCGCGTGGCGTCGAGGTCGTCGTCGGGCGGCGGTCCCCCTTGCGTGAACCAACCACCTCAGGGATTCTTACTTTTCCGAATAAAGTAAGTCAACCCTGTTCCCGACCACGAAGGACGTGGCGACAGTGGCATCGCACCGCCCCCTCTCCGGCGGCTCCGACCTCCCCCACCTGCGCGCCGCCGGGGTGAGCCTCCTACTGGACCTGACCGGCCAGACCCTGCCCCGGGTCCTGCACTGGGGCTCCGACCTGGGCGACCTCTCCCGCGGGGAGCTGGACGACCTGCGCCTGGCCCTGAGCCCGCAGCCCATCGGGTTCTCCGTGGACGGGCCGGTGGAGGTGGCCGTGCTCCCCGAGCAGTCCGCCGGTTGGCTCGGCACGCCGGGCCTGGTCGGCAACCGGGGCGGCGCCGACTTCTCCACCGCCTTCCGCGTGCGCGAGTCCGCGGTGGAGCACGGCTCCCCGGCGGGCGGGCGCCTGACCGTCCGCGCCGAGGACGCCAGGGCCGGGCTCGCCCTGGACCTCGTGGTCGAGCTGACCCCCTCGGGCCTGGTCCGCCAGCGAGCCACCGTCACCAACGGGGCCGCGTCCCCCTTCGCCGTGGACGCCGTCAACCTCGTCCTCCCCGTCCCCGCCGAGGCGGTCGAGCTGCTCGACTTCGGCGGGCGCCACATGCGCGAGCGCAGCCCGCAGCGGACCGCCTTCACCCAGGGCCTGCGGATGCGCGAGAACCGCACCGGGCGCACGGGGTACGACGCGGCCCACCTGCTGGCCGCGGGAACGCACGGCTCCGGCAACCGCTCCGGCGAGGTGTGGGCCGTGCACACGGCCTGGTCGGGCAACCACCGCACCTTCGCCGAGCGCACCTACCACGCGGTGTCCCTGCTGGGCTCGGGCGAGCTGCTGCTCTCCGGGGAGGTCGTGCTGGCCGAAGGGGAGTCCTACACCACCCCGTGGCAGTACGGCTCGCACGGGCGCGGCCTGGACGAGGTCTCCGCCCGCTTCCACCGGTACCTGCGCTCGCGCCCGCACCACCCCTCCACCCCGCGCCCGGTGGTCGTCAACACCTGGGAGGCCGTGTACTTCGACCACGACCTCGACCGGCTGCGCGAGCTGGCCGACGCCGCCGCCCGTGTGGGCGCCGAACGGTTCGTGCTCGACGACGGCTGGTTCGGCTCGCGCCGCGACGACCGGCGCGGCCTCGGCGACTGGTACGTCTCCGACGAGGCGTGGCCGGACGGGCTGGGCCCGCTCACCGACCACGTCACCGGGCTGGGCATGCGGTTCGGGCTGTGGGTGGAGCCGGAGATGGTCAACGAGGACTCCGACCTGGCCCGCGCGCACCCCGACTGGATCATGGCCGCGGGCGACCGGCTGCCCCGGCCGGCGCGCTCCCAGCAGGTGCTCGACCTGGCCCGCCCGGAGGCGTTCGCGTACGTCCTGGAGCGCCTGGACGACCTGCTGTCCGCCTACCCGGTCTCCTATCTCAAGTGGGACCACAACCGGGACCTGGTGGACGCCGGACACCGGCCGACCGGGCGGGCCGGGGTCCACGGCCAGACGCTGGCGGTCTACCGGCTGATGGACGAACTGCGCCGCCGCCACCCGGGCGTGGAGATCGAGTCCTGCTCGTCCGGCGGCGGGCGGGTGGACCTGGGAGTGCTGGAGCGCACCGACCGCGTGTGGGTCTCCGACTGCATCGACGCCCTGGAACGGCAGGACATCCAGCGGTGGACCAACGCGCTCGTCCCGCTGGAGCTGATGGGCACCCACGTGGGGGCGGGCGCCGCGCACACCACCGACCGCCGCCACACCGTCGACTTCCGGGCCGGAACCGCCCTGTTCGGGCACTTCGGGATCGAATGGGACCTCACCCGGGCCGACGACGCCGAGCTGGCCCGACTGCGGGAGTGGGTGGAGCTGTACAAGGAGCTGCGGGGTCTGCTGCACACGGGGACCGCCGTGCACGGCGACCACCCGGACCCGGCGGTCCGGGTGCACGGCGTGGTCGCCGAGGACCGGTCCGAGGCGCTCTACGCGATCGTCGCCGCGGGGACCTCGGAGCTGTACCCGACCGGGCCGGTCCGGCTGCCGGGCCTGAGCCCCGAGGCGGTCTACCGGATCCGCCCGCAGGCGCCGGGGGACGTGCCCGACGGCAACGCCCACCGGTGGGGGGTACCGCTGCCCTGGTGGACCCCCGAGGGCGTCCGGGTCAGGGGCGCGGCGCTGGAGCGCGCGGGCCTCCAAGCGCCGGTGCTCTTCCCGGAACGGCTGGTCCTGGTGCGCGCCACCCGGCTCTGAACCCGGCCGCGGGCCGGTGCGCGGGCGGTCCGGGCGCGGCGGGGCTATCCCCGAGGCTCCCGGGCGCAGGCGTCCAGCACCGCGCCCGCGAAGTCTGTGACCAGGCGGTTCCAGGTGCGCCAGCGCAGCATCGCGTGCACGTCCAGGGGCACCCGGACGAACTCCGCGGACTCCGCCACGCGGGCGATCCGCGCGGTGTGCTCGGCCGACGCCCGGGGGCTGGTGGTCAGGTCGCGGGAGCCGTGGGCGAGGAGCACGCGTCGGCCCGCCAACTGTTCCACCGGTTCCCCCTCGGGAAGCCACGGGGCCAGCGCCGCGACGCCGCGCACCCCGGGCACCCCGCCCGAGCGCAGGGCCACGCGCCCGCCCAGAGAGTGGCCGACGAGGACCACCGGCACGCCGCCCAGACGGCGCCTGACCTCGTCGACCGCGCGTCCGGCGTCCTCCAGGGACGACCGGCCGTCGCCGTTCCAGCCGCGCACGCGGTTGCGCACCCGCCACACGGCCAGCCCCCGGTCGCCGTGCGCGCGGGCCAGCGCGGAGGCGAACGGGTCCATCCGCCGGACGGCGAGCTGACTCCGATCCGTGCTCATCAGTCCGGTGACCTGGCCGCCGTGCAGCACGATCGCGACCGCGGCCACCGGGCGGGACGGCGCCCACCGGGTGATCCATGGGCCGAGCGGCCCGAGGGCACGCTCCGCCGACCTGGGGCGGCGCGTGGGAGAATCCCGCATCCTCGGTGAACTCCCTTCTGAGGGGGACCGCGCGGCCCGGCGCCGCTCGGTTCGGTCTCCCCGGGTTCTTCGGCGCCGGGGCCGTGCCGGATTGCCCGGGGCTTCGCCCCCGTGCGCGTGCGCGCCACGGGACCCGCCCGCACCCCCGACGGCGGGCACCGCACGTGTCGTCCCCGTGCGGGCGCGGCGCGGAGGAGGGGCCGGGTTGCCGTACCCGCGCGCGGGCGCGAAACTTGGCCCACACTCGCCCGCCGGACGCGAAGGGGCGGGCCCCGCGCGCGGACGCGACGCGACAGGCCCCGGCGACGCGACCCGGGCGGTCCGCGCGCGGACGCGGCGTCCCGGAGCGGGGGAGAGTACGGCACGGACCGCGGCCGGGGGCCGGCCGTCGAGGTGGTGGAGGTGGCATTGGGCGGGCCGTCACGGGTGATCCCGCACACGACGAGCAGGGCGGCGGTCCTCGACGTCATCCGTGCCGCGGGCACGATCAGCCGCGTGGGACTGGTGGAGGCCACGGGGTTCACCGGCGCCACCATCTCCACCGTCGTCCGCAGGCTCATCGACGACGGCCTGGTCCTGGAGACCGGGCGCGCCGAGTCCACCGGCGGCAAGCCGCGCGTCCTGCTCCGGCTCAACCGGGAGTCGCGCTACGCCGTGGGCGTCCACATCGATCCCATCGGCATCACCTACGCCCTCATCGACCTCACCGGCGCCGTGGTCTCCCGCATGACCCGCGCCGGGGTGAACCGGGACGAGGACCCCGCCGAGACCACCTACCGCATGTCCCGTCAGGTGGAGGCCCTGGTGGAGGGCGCCGGAGTGGACCGCGAGCGGGTGCTCGGCGTCGGGCTGGTCGCCCCGACCGGCGCGCTCCACCGGCACCCCTCGCTGCGGCACTGGGCCGACTACCCGGCGGCCGAGGAACTGGAGGGCGCGGTCGGCCTGCCCGTGGTGCCGGGCAACGACGCGACCGCCGCAGCCCTCGGCGAGTACTGGTCCGGAGTGGTCGGCGGGTCGTCCATCTTCGCCGCCGTGTACATGGGCACCGGCGTCGGCGCCGGGGTCCTGGTCAACGGCATCCCCTACCACGGGGCCAGCGGCAACGCCGGGGAGATCGGGCACGTGTGCCTGGACGTTGACGGGCCGCTGTGCTGGTGCGGCGGACGCGGGTGCGCCGAGGCGGTCGCCGGTCCGGCCGCCGTGGTGGCGGCCGCCCGGGCCGACGGGGAGCTCGCCCGCACCGCCGGCCTCACCGGGGACGGCGGCCGGGTCCGGCCGTCGGTGGGCGCGGAGTTCACCGCCGTGGTCCGCGCGGCCCGCCTGGGCCAGCCCACCGCCCGCGCCCTGCTGGACCGCTCCGCCCGCCGCCTGGCGGTGGCGGTCCGCACGCTGGCCAACCTGATGGACCTGGACCTGCTGGTGCTGACCGGTTCGAGCCTGGCCGCGGCGGGGTCGGTCTACCTGCCCGTCATCCAGGAGGAGCTGGACCGGGCCTTCTTCGCGCGCGCCGCCCACCCGGTCGAGGTGCGCATGTCCACGTCGGCCGCGACCGCGCCCGCCATCGGCGCGGCGGCCATGGTCCTGCAGGGCCAGTTGGTTCCGCTGCGCCCCGGGCTGCGCCTGCCCGCGAACCTGTCGGAGTCCGGGGCGGACTGGGACTGAGCAACCCACGGGACCGCCCGCGGGGGCCGGTCCGGTCGAGCGTCCGGGACCCGACGGAACACCGTCCACCCGGTGCCGGGCGCCCCGGGCCGTCGCCGCCAGGCGTCCGGGGCGCCCTCGGGGACGCGGTCAGGCGTCCGGGGCGCCCTCCCCGGCGCACTCCAGCTCCTCGACGGCGCGGGTCAGCCACGCCACCCACCCGGCCTCCACGTCGATACCGCCGAGCAGCACCAGGCGCTGGACCCGCTCCCGTTCGGTGACGGGCCCGTCCGGGTAGTCGCGCCGCTCGAACCCGCGGTACTCCTCCAGCCGCAGCAGGTGCAGGTCGCGGTGGCGGCGCAGTTCCGCCACCAGGCCGCGCACGCCCACCACCCCGGCGGCGCGCAGCCGCAGCGGCAGCGGGTCGCGGGAGGCCCTGGGGTCCTCGCGCAGGTCCACCCAGCGCTCCAGCTCCTCCCGCCCCGCGGGCAGCACCTCGTACTCCTTGCGCCCTCCGCGGGTCGGCCCGTCCGTCGCCAGCGCCCGGATCAGCGCCGCCCGCTCCAGCTTGCCCAGCTCCCGGTAGATCTGCTGGTGGGTGGCCGACCAGAAGTACCCGATCGAGCGGTCGAAGCGCCGGGCCAGCTCCAGCCCGGACGAGGGCTTCTCCAACAGGGCGGTCAGGATGGCGTGGGGCAGGGACATGGGCGCATTCTAGGCAGCGCCGCGGGGGCCGCGTTCCGTCACGGGGCGGACTCGGGGAGGCGGACCATGACCCTGCCCTCCACGACCGACGCCTCCAGGACCTGCGGCGGAGCTGTCGCGGGCCCGTGGACCACCGTCCCGTCGTCCAGGCGGAACTCGCTGCCGTGCCAGGGGCAGCGAACGCACCCGTCCACCCGCTCGCCCCCGGCCAGGGGAGCGCCCATGTGCGGGCACGTGCCCAGCATCGCGCTCACGGAGCCGCCCGTCCGCGCCACCAGGACCGGGACGCCCGCCACGTCGCCCCCGCCGAGACCGCCGTCGTCGAAGCCGTCCAGCGGGCCGAGGTCGTGCCAGCCCCCGGGCAGCAGGTCGACCAGGTGGTCGGCGCTGTTGGCGCCCGCCGACCGGTAGTAGGCCATGTGCCCGCCCAGGGATCCGCTCAGGCCGACCACGCCCACGCCGACCAGCGCCAGGAACCTCCCCCAGCCCTGGCGGCCGCGGGCCCGGGCCAGCGAGGAGGCGCCGAACAGCAGGGTGCCGACGCCGTTGGTCGCCGCGTGCACCACGCCTACGCGCTGCTGGCGCTCGTGCTGCTGCGCCCAGTCCGCCAGGCCGCTCACCACGGCGGGCAGGGTCGTGACCAGACCCGCGTTGACCAGCGCGTGCGCGCTGCGGCGGTGGTCCCCGGGCAGCGAGTCCAGCAGGACCGCCGCCATCCACGTACCGAGGGGCAGCTGCACCAGGATCGGATGGACGGGGTGCCCGAGCTGGACCCCGTGCAGCATGTCGCGGACGGTGCCGGACGGGATCCGCTCGGCCAGGTTCTTCATGCTGGAGACCGCGGGGTCGAGCTGCTCGTCGCGTTCGATCCGGCGGATGCGTTCACCGATTCTCATGGTGGTGCGGCTACCCGGGGTGCGCACGTGCCACTCACGGGACACGCGGCCGCGCGGATCCTTGAACCCGGCTTTCCCCGGCCTCCCGCTGCTCCTGCGCCGGGAGGCCGGGGCGGGCGTCACAGCGCGGCGGCCAGGCGGGTGCCCTGGTCGATCGCGCGCTTGGCGTCGAGTTCGGCCGCCTCGTCGGCGCCGCCGATCAGGTGGACCGCGCGGCCCGAGGCGGTCAGCTCGTCGGCGAGGTCCCGGAGCGGTTCCTGGCCCGCGCACACCACGACGGTGTCCACGTCGAGCACGCGCTTCTCCCCGTCGACGGTCAGGTGCAGGCCCTCGTCGTCGATCCGGTCGTACTCAACCCCCGCTACCGTCTCCACGCCGCGGTGGCGCAGCTCCAGCCGGTGGATCCACCCGGTCGTCTTGCCCAGGCCCGCGCCGACCTTGCCGGCCCTGCGCTGGACCAGGTGCACGGTACGCGGCGACGCCGGACGCAGCGGCTCGCCGAGGCCGCCCCGGGAGGCGGGGTCGGTGTCCACGCCCCACCTGCGCAGGAACTCCCCGGTGTCGACGTCGCCCCCGCCGTCGGTGAGGAAGGCGGCCACGTCGAAGCCGATGCCGCCCGCGCCGATGACCGCCACGCGCTCGCCGACCTCGGCGTTCCCGCGCAGGACGTCCGCGTAGCCCACCACCTTGGGGTGGTCCACGCCCGGGATCCCCGGCACGCGCGGGGTGACGCCGGTGGCGAGCACGACCTCGTCGTAGCCCTCCAGGTCGGCGGCCCCCACCTTGGCGCCCAGCCGCACGTCCACCCCGTGCCGGTCGAGCTGGACGCGGTAGTAGCGCAGGGTCTCGTCGAACTCCCGCTTGCCCGGCACGCGGCGGGCCAGGTTCAGCTGGCCGCCGATCTCCCCGGCCGCGTCGAACAGCGTGACCTCGTGCCCGCGCTCGGCGGCGGACACGGAGCAGGCGAGCCCGGCGGGTCCGGCCCCCACGACGGCCACCCTCCTGCGCAGGCGGGTGGGGGAGAGCACGAGTTCGGTCTCGTGGCAGGCGCGCGGGTTCACCAGGCAGGAGCTGACCTTCAGGCTGAACGTGTGGTCCAGGCAGGCCTGGTTGCAGCCGATGCAGGTGTTGATCCGCTCGGGGGTGCCCGCCGCGGCCTTGGCGACGAAGTCGGGGTCGGCCAGGAAGGGGCGGGCCAGGGAGACCATGTCCGCGTCGCCCCCGGCCAGGATCTCCTCGGCGACCTCGGGGGTGTTGATGCGGTTGACCGCGACGAGCGGCACGGACACCCGGCCCCGGAGCCTGCGGGTGACCCAGCTGTAGGCGCCGCGCGGAACGGACGTGGCGATGGTGGGGATGCGCGCCTCGTGCCAGCCGATGCCGGTGTTGATGATGGTCGCCCCGGCCTCTTCCACGGCCTCGGCCAGCCGGACCACCTCGTCGAACGTGGAGCCGCCGGGAACCAGGTCGAGCATGGACAGCCGGTAGACCACGATGAAGTCGGCGCCGACGCGTTCGCGCACGCGCCGCACGATCTCCACGGGGAAGCGCATGCGGTTCTCGAAGGAGCCGCCCCAGTCGTCCTCGCGCCTGTTGGTGGCCCGGGCGATGAACTGGTTGATCAGGTACCCCTCGGAGCCCATGACCTCCACGCCGTCGTACCCGGCGTGCCTGGCGAGTTCGGCGGCGCGGGCGAAGTCCTCGATGGTGCGCCCGACCTCGTCGCCCGTGAGCGCCCGGGGAGTGAAGGCGCTGATGGGGGCCTGGATCGCGCTCGGCGCCACCGCGTCCTCGTTGAAGGCGTAGCGGCCTGTGTGCAGGATCTGCATGGCGATGCGCCCGCCCTCGCGGTGCACGGCCTCGGTGACCACGCGGTGCTCCTCGGCCTCCGCCTCGGTGGTCATCTTCGCGGCGCCCTTGTAGGTGGCGCCCTCGGGGTTGGGGGCGATGCCGCCGGTGACGATGAGGCCGACGCCGCCCCGGGCGCGCTCGGCGTAGAAGGCGGCCATCCGCTCGAAGCCGCCCGGCGCCTCCTCCAGGCCCAGGTGCATGGAGCCCATGACCACGCGGTTGGCGAGGGTGGTGAAGCCCAGGTCCAGCGGTTCCAGCAGGTGGGGGTAGTCGCCCATGTCGTCTCCTCGCGCGGTGCCTCGCGGGCCGGTGTCCGGTCGGCCCGCACTCATTATGCAACAAGTTGCAAAAAGAGTCTTGGGCGCACCTCGTGCACCGGGGGAGCGGACTCCGGGTCAGCCGTGCTGACGGCCGATGCCGCCGACGTGCCCGTTGCCCTCCGAGCCCGCGTCCGGGCCGCCATCGTGGCGCGTCCGGACCGTGCGCTGCGGGAAGGGCATCTCGACACCCGCTTCGTCGAGTGCGTCCTTGACGCGTCGGCGAAGCCGGCGTGTGACGCCCCACACCGCCGGGTCCTCCAGGAGCCACTTGCCGTGCTCCGGGTCCTCGCGCAGTTCTGCCCCGGTGGCGCATCCGGGCATGGCGCGGTCACCGCGGCGGCGTGGTCTCGGCCCGCTCGCGACAGCGGGGGCTGGGGGCGCGTGCCCGTCCCCTGACCTGTGCGTCGGTGCCGGCGAGGCCCCGGCAGCGGCTCCGGAACGGCCGACTGAGACTAAAACTGAGACTACGGACGACGAAGGCCCCGACCGGTGTCCGGTCGGGGCCTTTCGTTTCGGCTGCTAGCCGCCGCGGAGGATAGGGGATTCGAACCCCTGAGGCGTTGCCACCAACACGCTTTCCAAGCGTGCGCCCTAGGCCACTAGGCGAATCCTCCGCGAACAACTCTACATGCCGCGACGGGGTGCTCCGAACAGGTTCCCGCGTCCCCTCCCGGCCCCGGGATCACAGGGCCCGGCTGGACCTCACCGCGCTGATGGCGTTGTTGCGGAAGGCGTCCACGAACAGCGAGTAGTCGGCCCGGGTCTGGGCCGCGTACCGGTGCGCGAAGTCCACGCACCACCGCGTGAACTCCGCCTCGCGGCCGTCGAGCACCGCCATGACCGCCTCCTCGGTCTGGCCCCGCACGAGCGTGGCGTCCGCGTGCGAGTCGGACACGCAGTGCGCCTTGGCGGTGGCGCGCCCCAGGTAGTCCAGCACCGGCGCGATCTCCGCGGGCTCGGTGAGGTCGTCCCAGTCCAGGTCGTTGGTGTAGGGGGAGACCTCGCTCACCACGAAGCCCACGGCGTCCATCTCGGTGTGACCCAGCAGCGGGTCCGCGTGCGCCTGGAGCGCCCGCTGGGACACCGCGGTGCGGTGCCCGTGGTGCTGGAAGTAGTCCATGATGCGCTGGTCGGTCACCACCCGCGAGGGCGCGGCCACGTTGCCCTGCTTCATGGACAGCACGATGTCGTTGTCCCACGCCTCCGACTGGCCCTCGATGAGCAGGGTGTAGGCGGGCAGCCCCGCCGAGCCGATCCCGAAGCCGCCGCTGCCCACCACGTCCTTGACCGCGTAGTTGATCGACGCGTACCGCCGGTCCTCGGGGATCGTGTCCAGGTAGGCCTCATAGGCGGCCAGGACCCGTTCCCGCTCCGCGTCGTCCAGGCGGCGCGCCCGGGGGCCCTCGGCGAAGCGGCGGGTGTACCCGTCGCGGGTCGTCATGGACGACAGCATCTCGGCGCGGCTGTTGAGCCGGGTCTTCTGGAGCACGTCGTGCACGGTGCCGTCGGTGTTGCCCAGCTTGAGCGAGAACTCCGAGTCGTTGCCCGTCGTCGCGAACTCGCGCACCTGGGCGATGTAGGCGTCGACGTAGTGCGGCAGGAGCGCACTGATGTCCTCGTCGGACAGGGCCTTCTGCCAGCCCATCACCCCGATGCTGGCCGCGAACCTGAGCACGTCCCAGGTGAAGTGGCCGAGGTAGGCCTCGTCGAAGTCGTTGACGTCGAACACCAGCCGCCCGGTGGAGTCCATGTAGGTGCCGAAGTTCTCCGCGTGCAGGTCGCCCTGGATCCACACCCGCGAGGTGCGTTCGTCCGCCCAGGGGTCGTCCATGCCCGAGACGTCGTCGTAGAAGAGCGCGGCGCTGCCCCGGTAGAAGGCGAACGGGTTGGCCGCCATCTTGCGGAACTTGACGCGGAACGCCGCCGGGTCGGCGGCCATCAGGTCCGAGAAGGCGTTCTCCAGCGTGGCGACGATGAGGTCGCGGCGCTCCGGGGAGCTGTCGGTGGAATCGAGCCGGTCGAGCATGCCCATGCCGTCCATGATCTCTGAGAGGTTGCGTGTGTGCCGGTCCGGGCCCCGTGGGCCCCGTGCCCGAGATGAGACGCCTGATATGGGATGTGCGTTCCGCCCGATGCCGGTGTTCGGGGGGCGACGCGCTCCGGGGGAGGGGGC
>NZ_LEKI01000190.1:0-9517 GCF_001029525.1 Nocardiopsis sp. RV163
GGCGGTGGCGGTGGCGGTTCCCAGTCCGACGGCGGGGGCTCGGGCGGCGGCGACGGCGGAGGCGGCGACAGCGGTTCCGACGCCCCCTCCGGCGGGTCGACCGCCCAGGTCGTGACCCTGGTCAACGCCCAGCGCGCGGACGCCGGCTGCGGCCCGCTGCGGGTGGACTCCCGGCTGGCCGCCGCCGCCCAGGAGCACAGCGAGGACATGGACCGGCGCGACTACATGAGCCACGAGAGCCCCGAGGGCGAGGGCCCCGGGGACCGGGCCGACCGCCACGGCTACGACGCCTGGGGCGCGGAGAACGTCGCCAAGGGGCAGACCAGCCCCCAGCAGGTGATGGACGCCTGGATGAACAGCGACGGGCACCGCCGGAACATCCTCAACTGCGACCTGGTCGCTATCGGCGTCGGCGAGTCCGGCAGGGCCTGGACACAGATGTTCGGCTGGGAGTGATCTCCGGCGCACACGCGGGGCCGCCTTCCCGGGAGGGGAGGGCGGCCCCGCGTGTGCGGGGGGAGCTCGGCGGCCGGGCCGCACTGGAGGCCGCACGCGCGCGGTCCGCGGCCCGAAGGGCGTGCCGCCCCGTTCGCCCTCCCGGAGGCCTCGGCGGACGTGTCGGCGCCGACCGGTAGTGTGGACCGCCGTCGCGACCCCTCGCGGCCCGACGGGAGGTGGCCCTGTGCGCGAGTTGAGTGAACTGGTCGAGGTGGACGAGCCCGCCTGGCCGCTGCTGTCCGAACGCCTGGAGCGGGGCGGAGCCGCCGCGCGCGCCCTGCCCGTCGACCCCGAGCGGGGCCGCACGTGCCTGCACCGCCTCCAGGTGACCGCGCGGTCCTTCCTGGGCGCGATGGCGCTGGAGTCCGGCGGCCTGCTCCTCGACGGCGGGTGGCTGCGCGTCCACGGCGGCGGCGGGGCCGAGCTGCCCGGTCTGGGCGAGGTCAACGACCTGAGCGCGGCGGTGGTGTACGGCCCGCCGCCGCGGCTGGTGGTCGCCCACGACGTGCTGGGCGGGGTGTTCGCACTCAACGGGCCCGCGGCCGAGGGCGGGGACTATCCCGGCAGGCCCGGGGAGATGGTCTACTTCGCGCCCGACTCCCTGGAGTGGGAGCCGCTGGAGACGGCCTACTCCGGCTGGCTGCTGTGGCTGCTGGACGGCCACCTGGAGGACTTCTACCGCGCCCTGCGCTGGCAGGGCTGGCGCGAGGAGGCCGAGGCGCTGGACCTGGCGCGGGGGCTGGCACTGCGCCCCTCCCCCTGGACGGCCGAGGCGCGCCAGGACATGGCCGCGACCTCGCGCAGGCCGGTCGCGCTGGGCGAGCTGACCCGCGCGCACCGGGAGTCGTGCGCCGCCTCGGGCCTGCCCGACCCCGGGCCGTTCGGCCTGCTCTAGCGGCCGGTGACGGGGCGGGGCCGCGACCCGGCGGTCGCGGCCCCGCCCCCTCGGGCGTGCGTGTGTCAGACGCGCGCGATGGCGCTGCACAGCGCCTTGAGCGAGGCCGTGGTGATGCTGCTGTGGATGCCCACTCCCCACACCACGCGGCCGTCGATCTCGGCCTCCACGTAGGCGGCGGCACGGGCGTCGCCGTCCCCGCCCATGGAGTGCTCCACGTAGTCCATGACGCGGACCTTGACGTCGACGCCGGTCAGGGCGTCGCAGAACGCGGAGATGGGGCCGTTGCCGGTGCCGGTCAGCTCGCGGATCTCGCCGTTGACCCGGGCGTCGGCCTCGATCCGGTAGGTGCCGTCGCTGTCGGTGGTGGAGCGGTGCGCCAGCACCGCGACCGGGCCGTCCTCGGCCAGGTAGGTCCGGGAGAAGATCTCCCAGATGCGCCCGGCGGCGAACTCGCCGCCTTCGGCGTCGGTGAACTTCTGGATGACCTGGGAGAACTCGATCTGGAGGCGGCGCGGCAGGTCCAGCGAGTGGTCGCGCTGCATGATGTAGGAGACGCCGCCCTTGCCGGACTGGCTGTTGACCCGGATGACGGCCTCGTAGTTGCGGCCCACGTCCTTGGGGTCGATGGGCAGGTAGGGCACGTCCCAGACGTACTCCTCCACCGGGGTCCCGGCGGCGTCGGCGGCCTCCCGCTGGGCGGCGAAACCCTTCTTGATGGCGTCCTGGTGGGAGCCGGAGAAGGCGGTGTAGACCAGGTCGCCGCCGTAGGGGTGGCGCGGGGCGACCGGCAGCTGGGTGCAGTGCTCGACGGTGCGGCGGATCTCGTCGATGTCGGAGAAGTCGATCCGGGGGTCCACGCCCTGGCTGAACAGGTTCATGCCCAGGGTGACCAGGCAGACGTTGCCGGTGCGCTCGCCGTGACCGAACAGGCAGCCCTCGACGCGGTCGGCCCCGGCCATGACGGCCAGCTCGGCCGAGGCCACGCCGGTGCCGCGGTCGTTGTGCGGGTGCACCGAGACGACCACGTGCTCGCGCCGGGACAGGCTGCGGCTCATCCACTCGATCTGGTCGGCGTAGACGTTGGGCGTGGAGCGCTCGACGGTGGCGGGCAGGTTGAGGATGATCTCGCGACCCGGGCCGGGCTGCCAGACGTCCATGACGGCCTCGCAGACCTCCAGGGCGAAGTCCAGTTCGGTGTCGACGAAGATCTCGGGCGAGTACTCGTAGCCGAAGTACTCGGTCCCGCCCAGGTACTGCTCGGCGAAGCGCATGACGTGCCTGGTGCCCTGGACGGCGATGTCCTTGCAGGCATCGCGGTCCACGCGGAAGACGACGCGGCGGAAGGTGGGCGCGGTGGCGTTGTACAGGTGCACGGTGGCGCGCCTGGCCCCGACCAGACTCTGCACGGTGCGCTCGATGAGGTCCTCACGGGCCTGGGTCAGCACCGAGATCTGCACGTCGTCGGGGATCGCGTCGCCCTCGATCAGGGAGCGGACGAAGTCGAAGTCGGTCTGGCTGGCGGCGGGGAAGCCGACCTCGATCTCCTTGTAGCCCATCCGCACCAGCAGCTCGAACATCTCGCGCTTGCGGGCGGGGTCCATCGGCTCGATCAGCGCCTGGTTGCCGTCGCGCAGGTCCGTGGACAGCCAGCGCGGGGCCTCGGTGATGCTCTTGGAGGGCCAGGTGCGGTCGGGCAGGTCCACCGGCGCGAAGGGCTTGTAGCGGTGGAAGGGCATGGGGCTGGGCTTCTGCTGCGGCACCATCTCGGTGGCTCCTCGGGTGGATCTGGCGCTTGGTCATGGTCGACCAGGACAAGCCGAATTCCCGCGGCGAGGGAGCCGACCTTTTAACGACCCCCGCCGCGGCCGCTAAGGAGAAGCAGGTCGCGCAGCATAACGATCCTCACGCTAGCAGACGGCCCGCCGGAACCGGCACCCGGCGTCCACATGTTGGGACGCGCGTCACATGACCTGGGCATCCTCCTCACAGAGGGCGCGCACGGCGGAATCCGCCCCCTTACCGGTACCTCGACCTCAAGAGAACGGCGGGGGGTCTGTAACATTTTCGGTGAACCCTTCAGTGCTAGGGGGGTTGTTCCAGATCCCGTCGACGGGGCCCGGGGTGCGGCCAACACCCGAGGCCGTCGCCGGCAGCGCGGTCACCGCGCGCCGGCGGCCGGTCCGGTCCCGTCGACGGGATTTCGCGTCAGGCGCCCAGGGCCGGGTAGTCGGTGTAGCCGCGGTGGTCGCCGCCGTAGTAGGTGGCCCGGTCTGGAACCGCGACGGGAGCACCGGTCCTGATCCTGGCGGGCAAATCGGGGTTGGCGATCCAGGCCGAGGCCATCGCCACGGCGTCCGCCCGCTCCTCGGCCAGAGCCGCGGCGGCGGGTCCGGTGTCGGTGCCGGAGGCGGGGTTGAGGACGAAGGTCCCCGGCCACTCCTCGCGCAGCGCGTCGGTGTACTCGGCCGAGGCGGACTCCGTCAGGTGCAGGTAGGCGAGCCCGGGACGGCCGCGCAGCCCCTCCAGGAGCGCGAGGTACTGCTCCAGGGGGTCGCTCTGGCTGATGCCGTTGAGCCTGCTGGCCGGGGAGACGCGCAGGCCGGTGCGGTCGGCGCCGACTGCCCCGACGACCGCGTCCACCGCCTCCAGGGCGAAGCGGGCGCGGTTGGCGGCGCTGCCGCCGTACCCGTCTGTGCGGCGGTTGCTGCCGTCGGAGAGGAACTGCTCGATGAGGTAGCTGTTGCCGCCGTGCAGCTCCACCCCGTCGAAACCGGCGGCGATCGCGTTGCGCGCGGCCGCGGCGTGGTCGGCGAGGGTCTGGTCGATGTCGGCGGCGGTCATCTCGCGCGGCACCGGGTGCGCGAGCTTCTGCCTGCCGTCGTACATGGACGCGCCCGAGGCGATGGGGGAAGGGCCGACGGGCAGGCCGCCGTCGGGGTAGAGGCTGGGGTGGCCGACCCGGCCCGAGTGCATGAGCTGGGCGAAGATGTGCCCGCCGCGCTCGTGCACGGCGTCGGTGACGCGCCGCCACGCCGCGATCTGCTCGTCGCTGTGCAGGCCGGGGGTGTCGGTGTAGCCCTGGCCTCGGACGCTGGGCTGGATGCCCTCGGTGATGATCAGCCCGGCCGAGGCGCGCTGGGCGTAGTACTCGACGGCGAGGTCGCCGGGCGCGCCTCCGCGGCAGCGCGAACGCGTCATCGGGGCCATGAACAGGCGGTTGGGCAGGTGCAGGCGGCCGATCCGGACGGGATCGAACAGGTCGCTCAAGGCGGGCTCCGTGGTGTGCGGGTCGAGAGGGGCCGTGCCCTCGGGAACGCACTCACGTTAGGAGGAACCGCCGCCGGGCCGTCGGCCGGGTACGCACTTCGCCAGGTCACGCGCGCGCCGCCCCGGCCGGGTGGACACGTCGCCGCGGGGATCAGTCCCGGCGCACCCGGCCGCGGTGGGCTGGGCCCGCCACGAGAACGACGAGGAGTCCGTCCCCGAGGTCGGCGACCACACGGTAGCCACCGACAGGGTAACGCCACAGGTCACCGAGGCGGCCGCCCTTCAACCCCTCACCGGGGCGACGCGGCTCGTCCGCTCCCTCCACCCGATCCTTCGAATTCGCCCATAACCCCTGAGAGCGGCACCGTTCCCCGCTGAGAGGAGGACGCTCCGGGCGCAGGGGGCTGAAGCCGGTGGCCGAGGCCCCGGCCCCGGGCGGCGCGCCCGGGGCCGGGGCGGTCAGAACTCCCCTTGGCAGGCCTGCTGGACCTTGCCCTGGCCGAAGGACTCCACGTAGGTCTCGTCCGGGGCCAGCTCCAGGTAACCGTCCGTCTGGGCCCCGTAGATCAGCACCGGATCGGTGCCGTTCCACTTGAACTGCAGCTGGCAGTCCTGCGTGGCCTCGTAGGTGGCCCACCAGAACCCTTCGGTGTCCGGCGCGGTGATCCTGAGTTCGTCACCGGGCAGGCCGCTCTCCACCAGGAGTTCCTGGAACTCCTCCTCGGACCCGTTCTGGGAGGAACACGCGGAGGAGGCGAGCGCGGCGGCCGCGAGGGCGGCCGCAGAGAGGAAACGCGCGTGGGGGGACATGCTTTCCCAACTTCCGAGAATGCCGACGACGACTCCGTTGCGTTCTCCCGCTCCCTGGCACGGCGGCTCCGTCGTCAAGGTGACTCCACGTTTGCGCAGGTGCGGGCCGGAGAAAACGCACGTCGCGAAACACTCCGGACACAACCCTGTAACGGCGGGTTCACCTGTGCCCAGTGTGCCCCGTTTGGTCCGCTGTGGCAGGCGTTCCGCACGGGGCACACCGCCGTCAGGCCCCCGGGGCCGGCTCGAACTCCCGGACCGCGTCGATCGCGGGCCCGTGCGGCGTGTTGGCCTCGCGCTCGATCATGATCTCCACGAGCACCGGCCGCGAGGTGGCCCGGGCCTGCTCGCGGGCCCACTCCAGGGACTCGCGGATCTCCCCGGGCTCCACGACGCGGCGCCCGGAGCACCCGTAGGCCTCCATGAGCTTGACGTTGTCGGTTCCGTACTCGTCGTAGTGGATGTCGACCTGGTAGTTCATGTCGAACGGGATCGAGGCCTGGCGGATCAGGCCCAGGTACTCGTTGTTGAGCATGATGATGACGTAGGGGACGTCGTACTGGGCGGCCACTGCCAGTTCCTCGACCATGTACTGGAACCCGTAGTCGCCTACGATCCCGACGACCTCGGCGTCCGGCTCGGTGTCCTTGAGCGCCTTCTTGACGCCGATCGCGGCGGGGATCTCCCAGCCGAGCGGGCCCGCCTGGCCGCAGATCTGGTAATGGCGCGGCTTGTACGCCTTCTGGTGCTGGCCTCCCCAGATCTGGTACAGGCCGATCGCGGTGACGAAGTAGGTGTCCTCGCCGAAGACCTCGTTGATCTCCTTGTAGACGCGCGGCGCCTTGACCGGGACCGTGTCGAAGTCCTCGCGGCGGGTCAGGGCGGCCTTGAGTTCGGCGACCCGGTCGATCCACGGCCGCACCTCGGCCTTGGCGCCGCGGGCGCGCGCGGCGGCGAGCAGCTCGCGCAGGAACAGCCGCGCGTCGGAGACCACGCCCAGGTCGGGCTCGAAGACCCGGCCGATCTGGGTGGCCTCGATGTCGACGTGGACGAACCTGCGCTCGCCCCGGTAGACGTCGATCTGCCCGGTGTGGCGGTCGGCGAAGCGCGCCCCCACCGCCAGGACCAGGTCCGACTCCAGGAAGGAGGCGTTGCCGTAGCGCTGGGAGGTCTGCACGCCGGTCATGCCCGAGTACAGGGGCGAGTCCTCGTCGAAGGAGCCCTTGCCCATGAGGGTGACCTGCACCGGGACCTGGAGGTGCTCGGCCAGCGCGCGCAGGTCGTCGGAGGCCTCGGCGGTGATCACGCCGCCTCCGGCCAGGATCAGGGGGCGTTCTGCCTCCAGCAGCATGTCCAGCGCGCGCTCCACCCGGGGCTGGTGCGGCTCGACGGCGTTGACCTTGAGCGGGGCGTCGATGGCGGGGTCGTAGTCGATCAGCCGCTGGGCGACGTCCACCGGTATGTCCACCAGGACGGGGCCGGGACGCCCCTCCCGCGCGATCCGGAAGGCCTCGCGGAAGATCCAGGGCGCGGTGGCGGCCTCCTTGACCTGGACGGCCCACTTGGTGACGGGCTTGGCGATCTCGACGATGTCGACCGCCTGGAAGCCCTCCTTGTCGAGCAGGTCGGTGCGCTGCTGCCCGGTGATGCACACGATCGGGACCGAGTCCGCGATGGCCGTGTACAGGCCGGTGATCATGTTGGTACCGGCGGGGCCGGAGGTGCCGATGGCCACGCCGACCCTGCCGGTGGTACGGGACCAGCCGTCGGCCATGTGGGTGGCGCCCTCCTCGTGGCGGACGGTCAGGTGCTCGATGCCGCCGACCTGTTCCATCGCCTTGTAGAGGGGCAGGATGGCCGCGCCGGGGCAGCCGAAGGCCGTGTCGACGCCCTCGTCCTTGAGGACCTCCACGACCGCGTTCATCGCGGGCATCTGTGGCATGGGAAGCGAACCCTTCAGTGCTAGGGGTGCTGGTGGCTGTGTGGTGGTGGAGCCGGGTGCTAGGGGTGTTGCCGTTGTGCTGCTGGGGTACGGGCGAGCCCGCGGGTGGGCCGGGACGGCGCGCGGGCCGTGTCCGCCGGTGCGGCCAACACCGTGGACGGACGGCTCGGGGCCGGGTGCGGGCCCTCGTGTCCGGAAAGGGCCGGTCCGCTACTCGTCGGAGCGGTCGGAGAGCTGCTCGACGATCTTCAGCAGCGCGGAGTGGTCGAGGCCGCCGTGGCCCCGGTGCTTGAGCGCGCCGACGTACTGCGCGACCTGCGATCCCAGCGGGATCGCGACCCCGGCGGCGCGCGCGGAGTCCGTGACGATGCGCATGTCCTTGTCGTGCAGGGCGATCCGGAATCCCGGGGTGAAGTCGCGGGCGCGCATGGCGGCGCCCTTGCGCTGGAGCACGGTGCTGCCCGCGAGCCCGCCGCCCAGGACCTCCAGACCGGACTCGGTGTCCACCCCGTGCGCCTCCAGGAAGACCAGGGCCTCGGCCAGGAGCTGGATGTTGCCCGCGACGATGAGCTGGTTGGCGGCCTTGACGGTCTGGCCGGAGCCGTTCGGTCCGACCAGGACCGGGGTGGTGCCCAGGACGTCGAAGAGCGGCCGGGCCGCCTCGAAGTCCTCCTCGGCGCCGCCGACCATGATGGAGAGCTTGGCCTCGACCGCGCCCGCCTCGCCGCCGCTGACGGGGGCGTCCAGGACGCGCAGGCCGCGCTCGGCCCCGGCCTCGGCCACCGCGCGGGACACGTCCGGGCGGATGGTGCTCATGTCGATGACCAGGGTGCCGGGCTTGACGCTCTCGAAGACGCCGCCCGGGCCGAGCATGAGCTCCTCCACGTCCGGGGAGTCCGGGACCATGGTGATGACGGCGTCGGAGTCGGCGACGGCCCCGGCGACGCCGCCCCCGCGCAGGCCGCCCTCGGCGACCAGCGCGTCGACGCGCTCGGGGCTGCGGTTGTGGCCGGTCACGGTGTACCCGGCGCGGACGAGGTTGACGGCCATGGGCAGACCCATGATGCCCAGGCCGATGAAGGCGATCTTCTTGACGGGCACGAGGGCCCCCTTCGTGACTGGTGTGCTGCTGGTGCTGTGCTGCTGGCGCCGTGTGGCTGGTGGCGGAGTGCGCGGCTGGGGGATCAGTCGAGCCAGCCGAAGCTCTGGGCGCTGGGCACGGTCGGCTTGTACTCCAGGCCGACGAGCCCCCGGTAGCCCCCGGTCTGGGCGGCGGTGAGCAGTTCCCCGATGGGCAGCCGTCCGGTGCCGGGCTCGCCGCGCCCGGGGGTGTCGGCGATCTGGATGTGTCCGAACTCGGCGGCGTGGTCGCGGACCGCGGCGGCGAAGTCGTCGCCGTTGACGGCGAGGTGGTACAGGTCCGCCAGGAGTGCGACGTTGTCCGCGCCCGCCTCCCGGGCCCGGGCGACGAAAGCGAGCCCGTCCGCGGCCGTGGTCAGGGGGTAGCCCTCTGCCCCGCTGATGGGCTCGATGAGGACGGTGCCGCCGACCGCCGCCACGGCCTCGGCCGCCGCGACGGTGTTCTCCAGGGCGGTCCTGTCCTGTTCGCCGGGGTCCGTCCCGGGCTGGCGCAGGCCGTAGAGGGCGTTGAAGCCCGTGGCTCCCGTGCGCTCGGCGATGCGCACCACGACGTCGGTGTTGGCGCGGAACTCGGCGCTGCGCGAGGGGTGCGAGAGCACGCCGCGGTCGGGACCGGGCAGCCGGCCCGCGAAGAAGTTGAGGCCGCTGAGACGGACACCCGCCCGGTCGAGGGCGGAGACGAAGGCGTCGACCTCGTCCTTGGGCGGGGTCGGGCTCTCGAACGGCCACCAGAACTCGACGGCGTCGAAGCCCGCCTCCCGCGCCGCCCGGGGGCGGTCGTTGAGGGGGAGCTCGGTGAACAGCAGCGAGCAGTTCACCGTGTACCCCAGGGTGTGGCTCATACCTTGCCTCCAGCATCTACTTCCATAATGTGGAAAATAGTTTTCGCTTTAAGGAATGATTGAAGTGTGTGCCGGGGCGCCCCCGCTTGTCAACCACTCCGGAGCCCGACCCCCCGCACC
>NZ_LEKI01000191.1:0-9432 GCF_001029525.1 Nocardiopsis sp. RV163
GCCCCGAGGACCCCCACCGCGTTCTTCCCTCAGCTCCCAGACGGAGGCATCCCCGTGACCGAGATGTGCACGCCCACGGGCGGCCTGATCAACCCCGCGGCCTTCCCCGTTCCGACCGCCGGTCCCGCCACCCTGGAGAGGCAGGCCAGGGACCTGCGCCGGGAGGGGGCCAACGTGGCCGGGATCGGCGGCGACATCAAGAGCGCCTGGGCGGGGCTGTCCTCGTGCTACTCCGCGCCCGAGGCCGAGACCCTGTACGCGGTGGTGGACCCGGTCGCGACCGACGGCGACAAGGTGGAGACCTCCTTCGACAAGGCCGCGAGCGCGTTGGAGACCTTCGCCGAGGCCGTCCGGGACATCAAGGGCAAGTGGTCCACGCTCAAGGCCGACTCCTACGCCTTCCTCAACTCCATCGAGGGCGACGACGACTGGCGCGAGGCCGACGGGATATCCGGGTTCTTCGGCGGGGAGAGCGACAAGGTCGAGGAGCACCAGGCGCTGCTCGACCGCGCGGACGCGCTGCGGCGCGAGTACGAGGAGGCCGAGCGGGCCTGCGCCAACGCGATCAACGCCGACATCCCCGACCGCACCAGCTTCGTCGCGGGCGACGGCGACGGGGAGTCCGCGCCGGGCGAGTTCGAGCACGGCTACGACGGCTACCTCGGCGACGTCGCCATGGCCTGGGGCGGTCCCATGGAGACCGACCACGGCTGGTGGGTGGACGCGGGTGCGGCGGTGGGCGACTTCTTCGTGGGGATCGCGGAGGACGTCGGCGGTATCACCGGCATGTACAGCTCCGAGGGCTGGTTCGAGATGTCCTGGGGCGACGCCATGTGGGAGTACCACGAGGGCAACCTCCAGTCCCTGGCGTCGCTGGCGGGCATGTACGACTCAGAGAGCGACAGTTGGGGCTGGTCGGGCTGGGACACCGTCGGCAACGCCTGGAAGGACGCCGCGCACGCGGTGGTGCCCTGGGAGGAGTGGGGCGAGCGGCCCGGCTACGTCATCGGGACCGCCCTGCTCAACATCGGCGCGACCGTGGGCGGGGCCGCCCTGACCGCGACCGGCGTGGGCGCGGTCGTGGGCGTGCCGCTGATGGCCTGGCGCGGTTCGGCCATGCTCAACCGGATGGGCGGGGACGGGCCGAGCGTCCCCGACGTGGACGTGCCGGACATGAGCCGGATCAACCTGAGCCTGCCCCGGTTCGGCGACCTCTCCCTGGCCGACCTGAGGATCGACCTGGGCCAGCTCCGGGAGGGCGCTTTCAGCACCTCCCGGCTGTCGGAGATGCAGAACCTGCTGAGCAGGTTCACCGGCGGGGGCTTCTTCGGCGGCGGGGACAACCCGGGCGGCAACGGCTCCGGCGGGGACGGGAACGGCTCCGAGGGCTCCAACAGCCAGCGCGTCGCCAACCACCACGGCGACGAGGAGGGCGGCCCGGCCGGCACCCGGCCCGCCGTGAACCCGACCACGCGTGAACTCGACGACAGCCGGGAGCTCCTGGAGCTGCTGACTTCGCATCCGGACTCCGCCGAGCTGGGCGACCTCGGGCGCAGGGTCCTCGGTGGGCAGGGCGGCGACAGCGACGCCCCCCGGCCGAACCGTTCCGGGCAGCCCGACCTGGAGGAGCTGGACCTGGACCCGTCCCTGGAGGCGGTGTTCAGCGACATGAACGCGCACGCCTCGGACTACCCGGCGTGGGAGGCCAACCAGTCCCCGGACGGCCCGGAGTCGGGGAGGGTGCCCGCCCTCGTCGGCGGCGGGAACAACGACACGTTCGACGCCCAGGCCGATGCGCCCCGTCCAGACACGGTCATCGGCGATCGCAGCGTCATCGACGTCGCTGGCCTCGACGACCTCGGCGACGGGTTCGACGGAGCCTTCGGCGACCGGTTCGACGCCGATGGCCCGCGGATGAGCAACACCATGCCGGAGGTCACCAACCGGGACGGCAACGGTGGTGACCCGCTGGACACCGACGGGAACTCCCCCGGCGGCACGGACGTCCTGGACGGGAGCACCGTCAGCAGCGACCTGGGAGGCACGTCCACCAGCGGTCGTACTCCCACAGGCCCGGTCAACGGCCCTTCTGGATCCTTGGGCACAGATTCCAGCAACGGTGGAAACGGGCCCGAAGGGACCGCGTCCTCTCCGAAACCTGTCACTGTGGAACAGAAGTTCGACGAGAACGGGAAACCGATCTCGTCGGAGACCGACAAGCTCATGCCGAACCCCAAGAAGAGGTTCGGTGACGGTGTGCAACTGGACCCGCACACGAGCTATCGGGTCAATGACACCAGTGGCCACTACCGCGGCACGTTCGTCACCGACGCGGACGGCAAGATCAAGGAGATCCACACAGACTCGGATCGCACCTCCTCCAAGCATCCCGAACTCCTGCGACCCAGGCCGAACGTCGAGTACCACGTCGACGGAAAGGTGTACCGCACGGACGAGAACATGAGGACGGTATACGTCGAAGGTGACCTGACCTCGGACAGCCACGTTCGCAACGATCGCGAGCAGGCGAACGTAAACCGCATGGGCAGGGAGTACTACGAGGAACTGAACAAGCGGCTCAGGCAGGACTTCGCCGAGAACCCCGAGAACTACCCGGGACGCACGGAAGCTCCCCAGTACGAGGCCATGCAGTGGAATGGCGGTCACCTGATCGGGTCCATGGAGTTCGGCGGCTTCGGTGAGCGCCTCAACCAGACACCGATGCTGGAGCACGTGAACCAGAGCCGCACCGCTTACCCGGGTATCAACGGAAGCTTCAGAAACCTGGAGACCTCCTGGGAGGCCCTGCTCGACGGCGATCTGAGCAAGATCGAGGACATGGATGACAGTCCGGCGTGGCGTCGTTCGCTCGACGATTGGCAGGACCTCCTCGACCAGGGACCGAATCCGCCCTCCATCCACGTGAAGATCAGGAACGTCTTTGATCCTTCGATGGAGGCCTTCGAACTCAAGAGGCCCAGGTCGACCAAGCTCCTTGCTCCGCCACCGTCTGAGATCATCGTCGAGTGGACGGTGAACGGCCAAGTCCAGCGCCAGATGGTCTACCCGAACGTCCCCCCGCTCAAATAGACACCGCAAGGAAGAACATTGTTGCCTCAAAAAGGACATCTCGACTTCACTGGCCAGCAGGAGATCCTGACGGAGATCGGCCGGGAAATCCTGGGTTCCGTTCCGGACACGTGGACCGAGATCGTCTACTCGGTGTATGCGATCGTGAGCTATCGCGAGGAGGAGATGCTCGTACGCCACGGGGATGGCGAACCGGAGAGGACGAGCATCCCGGCCGGGGTCGCTCCCCGGATCTCCGGGCTGCGGGCGGGCATGTACCAGGAGGGCAAGGGGGCCTGGTTCTCCATGCGGTACACCATCACGCGTCCGGGAAATTTCACGACGAAGTTCGACTACGACAACGAGCCGGAATTCCTCTTCCGTCCCAGCGAAGAAAACTACGTCCAGGAACTGCACCACTTCCCCCGTGCTGAGGAGAACGTACCGGAATGGCTCGCGGCGAAGGTTGGTGGCGCTGGCGGGGACTCCGCGTAGGCGGTGCCCAGCGGCGGTGTCAGTGTCAGGGCAGGAACTGCACCACTCCCCCGCTCCGAGGAGAACGTACCGGAATGGCACGCGTAGAAGGTGTGCGGCGCTGGCGGGGACTCCACATAAGCAGTGCCCAGCGGCGGTGACAGTCCCATCGTGTACTGGCATCGCCACCGGCGCGCGGCGTGGCGGGAGCGTGATGGCGCACCCGGTGTCCGACCCCGCCGTTACCCTCACGCGCAGACGCCATGACCACCGCGAAAGCGAGACCCGATGCTCGGTCCCTATACCAGGAAGGGCGGGCTCAGCCCGGAGGAGCGGCAGGAGATCCTCGTCCAGATCGGTAGCCGTATCCTCAGCGAGGCACCGGAAGGATGGAAGAGCCTGACCTACCGGGTCCAGACCGTCATCGAGCACGCAAGCAGCGAACTCATCGTCGAGTTCGGGGACGGTACCAGTCGCCGAGAATTCCCTCCCGCTGACATCAGTCTCATACGAGACAAACTCAGAGCGGGAATGTACCAGGAGGGCAAGGGCACCTGGTTCTCCTTCGAGTACGTCATCACCCCGCCCGGTAGGTTCAACGTCACCTACAACTACGACGAGGACCCCGGCATCACCTTCCCCACCGCCTTCGGCTTCACCAACGACCTGGTCTACTTCCCGCGCGACGAGGAGTACATGACCGACTGGCTCCGCGAGAAGCTCCGGGAAGAGGCCGAGGGCCGCGCGATGGAGTGACCGGCTCGGGGACCGGTAATCAGCGTGCGGTCCCGTGTCCGCGTCCGCGTACTGACGTGCTCGGCGAGCACGGGTGGCGCATCAGGCGGGTCGAGGATCACGCGCACCGCGCGACCGCCTCCGCGGAGCGCATGGAGGACGAAACCCTCATGGACGACCTGATGCCGGTGCAGCACTGCGCGACGCTCTTCGGCGTTCTCCAGTCGGAGGCGTTGTCGCCCCGTGCGAGCCTGGATCTGATCAGGAAGGCCGAGGAAGAACTCGATGGCAAAGCGTGAACCCCACTGGCACAAGAGCAGCTACAGCGGCGGATCGGGAAGCTGCGTCGAGGTAGCCGAGGGGCAGACGGTCCTCGTCCGCGACACCCGGAACCGCGAACACGGCCACCTCGACTACACCCCCGAGGCCTGGACCGCGCTCCTGAGCTGCGCCTCCCTCACAAACTCCTAAAAACGGGACATAACAACGGCCGCCCAGAATTCTGGTCGGCCGTTTCCTCATTTCCCCCAACATTACTCCCCAGTATTTTGGCATTCCACTCCCACCACCCCTTATCCTCTCTCTCGAACACACAACTCAAATGACCCCGCGACGGATGTCACCGTCCGGGGCCGTGGCCAGCAACTTCAAGACCTTTAACCAAAGGAACTGCTAGCATGCGCCAGTTTAGCGCTGCCCTTCTCAGCCGTGCCCTCGGCCCGCTGATCGCCTTCCTCTCCGTCCCCTGCGGACGCCACTCCGCGGTGGCCGGTCGCCGCCGACGCCGCTCCGCCCGCGTCCGCCGCTACCTCCCCGGGGCCCCGCCCGTCTCCTCTCCCGAGCCCGCCATGCCGAGGCTGGCTCCCGCCCGCGAGGTCATCCCGGCCGAGGACGTGGCCATGGTCCGCCCCTACTTCGCCGCCCACGAGCGCCTGACCGCCTCCGCCGCGCCCCGCGTTCCCGCGCCCCGCAGCGCCGAACCCGCGCCGGAGACGGACGAGGTCCGGCGTGCGTTCGCCCTCGTCCAGGAACGCGCCGCCGCCCTGGTCCAGCAGTGGCGGGAGGACCCCGGCGGCGACCTGCTCGGCGAACCCGCGCCCCGCTTCGGCGTCGTGCGCCCCGCCGGGCCCGCCCATCCCACCACTCTCACCGATCGCACCACGCCCACCCGTTACGCCGAGTGGGGCGAACTGGCCTCCCTCATCCGGGTCTGGGACGAGCAGCGACAGGGGGTTCCGGCATGAGCGCCTCCGACCTCGACTCCTCCGGCCTCGACGCCGCCGTCCGCCGCGCCCGCGTCCACTGGGAGCACCGCGTCTACCCCGGTTCACTGTCCCGGCTCTCCGAGGTCCGCGCCGACCTGGCCCGCGACCTGGCCGGGTTCGATCCCGACCTGGTGGACACGCTCACGCTGGTCACCAGCGAGCTGTTCGCCAACTGCTGCAAGTACACCGATTCGGGCCGCTCCGGCGGCGAGGTCCTGCGCGCGCTGTCAATGCCCGATGCGGCCACCCTGCGCGTGGGCCTGTCCGACTGCGGCGGCGGGGGCGGCGTTCCGGCCGTCCCGCACCAGCGCACGGCCGACGAGTGGGACTGGGCCGAGGGCCAGCGCGGCCTGCTCCTGGTCGAGAACCTGTCCGCCGCCTGGGGCCACTACCGCCTCGCGCCCTGGGCCGACCTGGGCACCCACGTGTGGGCCGCCTTCCCAGTGGACCCGGACGCGGTGCCGCCCGGCCTGCGCGCTTATGTGTTCACCAGTTAATCGGATTATGACCTGGCTGAATCGGGGCGGGCGGGCTTCCAGCCGCCCCGACCCCAGAGGGAGATTCGCGGCAGAAGCCGGTGCGCCAGGGAACACGGACATGAAAGCCAGAGGCGGAGCAGACCAGACACAGCGGGCAATCGATTTACACACCCCAATAAAGGAATGTCCCTTTTTCTACATAGCACGACGGAAGACGGTGATCCATACATCCGATCTTCGGATCCATTGCACCGCCACATGAACACGGAGTGTTGCCAATTAATCACTCTCTGCTTGTGTCACTATCGGGACGCCCGGCGCCGGACCGGGGTTTGGTCACAACAGTGGACCGAAGCGTCGGCGTGGGTCCTCCACAAGGGCCGGGCGCCCAATGGACCGAGAACGCGAAGGAACGCACAGCATGCGAGCAGCAATCCGGAAGAACGCCGAGTCGGGTCGGGTCGGAATGAAGTCCCTCCTCGGCCTCGGCCTGACGACGGCTCTGACGGCGGCCCTCGCCGTCCCGGCCGCGGCCCAGCCGCTGGTACCGGGGCCCCAGTTCGGAGCCGACGTGCCGCCCCAGGAGGTGGAAGGCAACCCGACGTTCGCCGGTCTCGGTTTCCAGTGCGATTTCACGATCAAGGTGGAGCCCGTCGAAGAGGGAACCTTCGGGTCGGTCACGCTCGACAACATCAGGAACAACCAGGTCTTCGACTTCAGTGTCAGCGGTGACTTCGTCGCCATCGGCGTCATCGCCAAGGGCGGACCGAACGCCAACCTGTACGACTACCGACCGGACGGCGTCACGGAGGATGAGGACCTCCACGCCCCGCTCAACATCCCGAGCAACCCTCCGGACGACTTCTACGAGCTCAGCCACGTGGACTTCTGCCTCGTTGAGGACGGCGGCAACGGGAACGGCAACGGGAACGGCGACAACGGGAACGGGAACGGCGGCAACGGGAACGGGAACGGCGGCAACGGGAACGGGAACGGCGACAACGGGTACAACTAACCACTCGTCCAGCGGTTCCGGTGCGGCCCTGTTCCCCTTCCCGCCCCGGTCCGACTGGCCCTGATCGTCGATGACCGGTTCCACCACACAAGAACGCGGAGGCCCGGGGTGGGCCCCGGGCCTCCGTGAACGCGCTCCGTCAGCCAGGAGCGTTCGCGTGGTCGGCCGCGGACGAGCCGCTGCTAGAAAGGCCGGGGAACGGTCGGCTGGAGCACGGCCTCGCTCAGGGCCTCGGTGCGCAGGTGGGTGAACCGCTGGTACTCGGGGTCGGAGACCATGCGGCTGAACGCCTCCCGGCTGGGGTAGCGCACGAGCAGCACCGCGTCCCAGGCCTGGCCCTCCTCCGCCACCAGGGGTGTGACGCCGTCACCGGCGTAGACCAGCTCGGCCCCGTAGCGCTTGAGGAACCTCCCCGCCTGCCGCGAGTACTCCTCGTACGAGGGCCGGCCCTCCGGCTTGAACCGCAGCAGGTTGAGCATGACGACCGGGCCGCCCGGGTCCTCGTCCACCAGTCGCGCGAGATCCGTTCCCGAGGGGTCGACTGCCATCGGTACCTCCTTGTGGTCGTCCGCCGCTCCGGGCGATCGGCACCCGGCGCGGCATGGAAGTGCCAGAAGTCTAGGCACGCCTCACCGCTCTTGCATACCGTCTGGTTGGTATGTCTTGCGCAAGTCTTGACCGGGACCGGGAAACACCCCGGGGCCCGGTTCCGGCCGCGAGACCGACCACGGCCGGTGCGGTCCACATGCGATCATCCCGTTGTGTCAGAGGACGGGGAAGTCCGGGAGCTCCAGGACCGTGCCGCCGCGTGGCGCCGGGCGATCGTGGCGAACGACGCCGACGCCATCGGCCGGTTCCGTCCGAGGACTGGGTGCTCGTCGGACCGTCCGGTGCGGGGTCGCGGGAGGGGTTCCTGTCGATGGCGGTCTCCGGAGCGCTGACACACAGCACGATGCGACCGGTCGAGGGCACCGAGCGGGTGCGCGTCCACGGCGACCTGGCCGCGCCCACCGCGAGGGTGGTGAACACGGCGCACTTCGGCAGCCGGGAGTTCCACGCCGACGAGTGGACCACCGACGTCTACCACCGCACGCCGGGCGGATGGATCTGCGTGCACTCCCACGTGACACCCGCCGAAAACTGACACGGCCAGGATGGAGCCATACCGGCTTACCATGCGCATCAGGGGGCGCCCTCCCCGTCGCGGCGCTGTTGCGCGTCGAGCATCTCCTCCATCTCCGGCCAGCGCTCCGGGCTGGGCGAGCCGAGGAGGTCCCGGGTGTCCTGGGCGTCCCGGGTGTCGTCGGATCCGTCCTCGTCCCCTCGCCCCGACCGTTCCGGTTCGGCAGGTCGGGATCGGACGCGGAAACGGGAACACCGAGCCCTCGCCCGGAACCGCCGCCCTCCCCCGGGGTCACTGCTGAGAAGCGCTCGACCATCCCCGACAGATCCCCGATGCGTGCCCCGAAGCCGCCGGTCGTGTCGGAGAAGTCGCCCCTGATCTGGTTGAACATCTGCGACAGGCTGAACCCCGGCCGCGCCGCCGCACCCGGCTCCCACGCCACCTCGGGCCAGTCGAGCGGATCGAAGTCGGGCAGGTCCGAGCCGCCCCGGCTGAGGTTGCCAGGATCGACCCTCCCCGCACCGGAAGCGGCACCACGGCCAGCGCGGCGTTGCCTGCCGCCGTGGACACCGTGTACGCGGGCCGGTCCTCCCACTCCCGCCAGGGCGCGATGTCGTGGGCGGCCTCGGTCCAGGCCGCCCCCGCGTTGGCCCGCCACGTCTCGCCGGAGCGCTCGCCCGAGTCGAACGGATTCATCCATCCGTCCTCGCCGTAGAGCCCGACGAGCGCGCCGTACCCCTCGAACGTCTCCTTCTTGTGCGTGACCGCGTTGTCCACGACCTCGCCGACGCTGGTCGCCCACCCGGCCCAGCACGTCGTTGAGCACGGCGCCCACCGAGGACGCGTCGATGTCCCAGCCGCTCGACGCGCTGTCCGGCCTGGTGGAGACCCTCGCCGGGAAGGGCCTGCTGGACGTGCTCCACGTGCGCGGGGCGCGCGGACGCCGCGACGTCACGTATGAACCCCGCTGGCACGGGCTCGCGGTTCCGGTCGGCACGGCCCTCGGGCCGGACGGGGTTCGCCGTGCGGGCGTGGAACACGCGCTGCGCGGACCGCTCTCCGGCACCCTGCTGGGCGGGGAGGAGGCGCCTGCGGTCTGGTACCCCGTGCCCGAGGACGTGCCGCGCCGTCTCCGGAGCCCTGCCGTGGCCGCGCAACTGCGGCACCTGGCGGCGGCGTCCGCGGGGCCCGCGCACGTGGAGCACGTCCAGCAGGCCCTTCCCGGCGAGGGTCTCCACCAGGCCGGACAGCGCGTCGAGCGGCTGGGACATC
>NZ_LEKI01000192.1:0-9208 GCF_001029525.1 Nocardiopsis sp. RV163
CCCCCGCCGCTTTGGGGGCGCCCCTGGCCGGGGCGCCCCCTCGCGTGTGCGGCGGGGATCCTCCGGGGGGTTCCCCGCGTCGTAGTCTCGAAGCACACTTTCGCGGCGGCTTCCCCGGCCGCCGACCCGACCAACCGAGGGATTCCCTGCCGACATGTCCTCGCCCCACTGGAACCCCCAGGAACCCCCTCCCGGCGCGTATCCGCCCCCGAACGGGGGCTGGGGCCCCGGCGGCCCCGTGCCCGGCCGGGGCGCGCCCCCTCCGGGGGCCGGATGGGGCGTGCCGGTGCAGGGCGTGTTCCCGGGCCCGGTGCCGCCTCCGGCCCCGGCTCCGGCTCCGGAGATGGCCACGTTCGGCCGCCGTTTGGCCGCCCGCGCCATCGACTACGTCCTCGTGGTGATCGCCGCGTTCGCGTTCTTCGTCCTGATGGCCGTCGTGACGGTGATCCTGACCGGCAGCGACCAGACCACCGACGCCGAGGGCACCCTGTGGGCGCTGCTGTTCGTGTTCGGGTGGGGTCTGCTGCTGTTCTTCTACGACTGGCTGTACCTGGTCACCTGGGGGCGCACGCTCGGCAAGATGATGGTCGGGATCAAGGTGGTCGACGCCGCCGACGGCGGCAGGCTCGGCCAGGGGCAGGCGATGGGCCGCTCCGCGTTCTTCGGCTTCCCCCAGTCCCTGCCGGTCGTGGGCCACGTCTTCACGCTGGCCGAGTCCATGGCGGCACTCGGCGACGAGAGGCGGGCCCTGCACGACCGGGTCGCCGGGACCGTGGTCATCCGCACCTGAGCCGCCCCCGGCGGGTGCGCCGGAGGGTTGTCCACAGGCGGGAGCTCCCCCCTGTCGTCGCGGGCCCGCCGGGGCACGGGGAGTTTTCCGTGGAGGCTCTCGGGTCGGCGGGCGGCAGTCCGGGGCGTCTCCCGCGAGACGGTTCGCGCGGGTCGGCCCGGTCGGCTTTCCGAGCGGAACCGGCGCGGCGAGGGACGGCCCGGTGATCGCGGAAGCGCTGGAGCCGAAGGCTCTGCGTCGAGTGCGGTGGAGGGCGACGGGCGGGACCGGAATGTTCCGAGGAACACGTCCCGGCGCGGCGAAGGTTGGCCCCGCCCCGTCAGCCTCGTGCTGCCCGCATACCGTCGGCACCCCGCGCCTCACGGCTCCGCGCAGGCCGGGGCGTCCGCCCCGCCGTCTGCGAACACGGCCGGGACGTAGTCGCCCTCCCCGATCCGGTACCAGGCGCGACTCGTCCCGAACGTCCCCGCCATCGCGTCGCCGACGGCCTGGCAGGCCACGTCGACGTCGGCGCTGTGCGCGGCCAGGCCCACCGGCTCGTAGTCCAGCCCCGGTCCCCCGCGCACGACCACGGGGTGCCGCTGGTCGGCCGCGGTGATCCGCGCGCGCCTGCGGTACTCGCCGGTCCACAGGTAGTCGACCCGCACCCACCCGTTGGTCGGCAGCTCCAGCCCCTGCCGGAAAGCGCCGTCGGCCAGGTCGATGCCCGCCGGGTTGCGCACCCGCCGCCCGAACCCGTCGAGACCGCCGTTGTGCCCCAGTGTGTAGGCCGCCTGCGCCTGCGGGCGCCCTCGTGCCAGATCGGGCCAGGTCTCGCGTTCGGCGTTCCAGTGGTCGTCCCTGGTGTTCCAGGGCCCCACGTCCCACACCGGCAGATAGGCGCAGCGCGGCCGGTGGTTCCCGGTGCCGCCCCGCCCCTCGGGGCCCAGGGCGCCGGTGGTGCACACCCGCACCGTGTACTCGCCGCCGCCCCGGACCGCCAGGCCCCGGCGCGAGGGCAGGGCGGCGAAGTGGTCGTTCTCGCGGATCCGGTGACCGTTGGCGGTGGTGTTGCCGACCAGGCCGATACGGGTGGCGAAGAGGGTGGCCGAGAACGGTTCGGCGTGTTCGTCGTCGGCGCCGGGGCCCTCGACACCGCCGTCCTGGGGCGGCTCCCCGGTGCCACCCTCCTGGGGCGGCTCCCCGTCATCCTCCAGCGGGCGGATCCGCAGGCCCGTGAGGCCGGTCCCCTCCCCGCTGACCCGCACCCGCAGTTGCACGCGCGCGACCTCGTGCGGCAGCGTCACCCGCCCGGCCCCGACGGGGTGCCACTCGGTCCACACCCCGTCGGCCCGGCCGCCGCGCAGCTCGGTGTCCAACCCCCCGGGGTCGCCCTCCGTTCGCACCCGCACGTCCACGGTGTCGGCCGGGGCGTCCAGCGGCTGCGGCGGGAAGACCGCCAGGCCGCCGTGCCGGGGCTGCGGCTCCCACCGGGCCACGATCCCGGGCGCGTGGCCCGCGTCGCCGTCCAAGCGCAGCGCTCCGGACTCCAGGACCAGGCCGATCCGGTCGGCGGAGCCCGGTCCCTGGCGCAGCCAGCCCTCCTCCGCGAGCGCCGGCGCCGGGGGCAGGGGCGCGAGGAGTACGAGAGCGCCCAGGGACGCCAGGGTCTTCGCGGTGCTTCTGGCGCGCTCGCGCCTCGTGTGGGACATTCCCGTCCTGCCAAACACGTGGAGTTACCAAGATGGACACTCCCAGTAAGCAATTCCTCGCGAACGCACTCAAGCAGCACGTGTCGGGTGTCGGTCTCATAGCGGTAAAAGTCCGACTCGGGAACACGGTGGTGGGGCCTGTGCCGGCAACGGGCGCGGCCCGGCTCCCGGTGGCGGCGGGCACGGTCCCTGATTGCCCGCACCGGCCGCGCGGCCGGCGCGGGCAATCAGGCGTTCTAGGCGAAGGCCAGCAGGCAGGCGGTGAACCCGTGCACGTGGTTGACCCCGCCGACCGGGCCGATCTCGCCCGCGGCGAAGAACCCGGCGACGGCGTCGACGCCGAGGACGCGGTGGACGGCCAGGACGTCGTGGTCGGCCTGCGGGAAGAGGGAGGATCCGCGGCCGTTGCAGGAGAAGAGCAGACCGGCGCCGACGGGGTGCTCGGAGCCGAAGTCGCTGAGGCGGCGGGCCAGGTCCTCGTCCGCGGTACCGGCGTCGCGGACCTGGAAGCGGACGGTCTGGCCGACCTCGACCATGTCGCCGATGGTGAGGGCGCCGAGTTCGGGGTCGGCTCCGGCCAGGGTGCGGATGAGGAAGTCGCCCTGCTCGTGGCGGTCCACGTACTCGTCCATGGCGATGCCGATGTGCAGTCCGTGCTCGGCGAGTTCGCGGTCCTCCTCGGAGAGGGACTCGACCAGCTCCTCCAGCTTCTCGTAGGCGTTTGTGCCCGCGAGTTCGAGCAGGAGGTTGCCCTCGGCCTTGGTGACGGTCATGGGCGAGCCGATGGGGCGGCAGCCCTGGCTCACGACGGTGCCGAGGACGTTCTCGCCGCCGACGAGGACGCCGATGGCACCGTGCTCGGCCACCTCGCCGTCGCAGAAGAGCCGCACCGACTCCTCGCCGCGCATGCCGTCGGCCATGCCCCCGACGAGGGGCAGTCCGCCGAGGGCCTCGGTGGACTCGCGGACGAAGGCCTGGGTGGGGAACTCGTAGGGGTTGGTGAGCAGGATGGCCACGCTGTCGCGGGGGCCGGGCTCCTGCATGCCGATGACGGCCAGGTGGTCGTCCTCGACCACGGTGTCCAGCCGGAACGGGGTGATCTCCACGCCGGGCAGACCGGCGCACCACACGCTGACCGAGCCCTGGCCCTCGACGCTGCGGCCGCCGCCGATGACCCCGGTGGAACTGCATCCGAGGGTGGCCGCGTCGCCCGCCAGTTCCATGACGCGTTTGCCCGCGAGGGTGACCTCCTCGGGATCGGCGCCGCAGACGAAGAAGCACACCAGGTCGGTAGTGCCGTCCACCTGTTCCAGGGCGCTCAGTACGGCGCGCTCGGCCGCGTTCACGAGGTCCGCCCCCGTCGTCAGTGCATCGCCGAACCGTGCCACCAGTTGCCACCCCCGGTTTCGCCGGCCGTCGCGGCCGGGCGCAGGACTCCACCGTCACGTCCCATTCTTCCACCTCGGCGTCGAACAGGAGGTTTTCCGGTGAACGGACACGGACTCCGGCAGCGGTGCGGCGTGCGGGCAGCACGGTGCGGCCGGAGCCCCTGGGCCCCCTTGTATCCAGGAAACAGCACGCCAACCCCGGAAACCAGACCCCTGCGCCAGCCGCGCCGGGTCCACGTCGCCGACCGGCACGCCCACCGGCCGGTCACCGCCGAGGTGCGGGAGAACCTGCTGCGGCGGATGGGCTCGGGACGGCCCCGGTTCCCCGGGGTGCACGGGTTCGACAGCACCGTGCTGCCGCAGGTGGAGCGGGCCCTGCTGGCCGGACACGACATCGTCCTGCTGGGCGAGCGCGGCCAGGGCAAGACCCGGCTGATCCGCACCCTGGCGACCCTGCTGGACGAGTGGTCCCCGGCGGTGGCCGGGTGCCCGGTCAACGACCACCCCTACGCGCCGGTCTGCCCGGCCTGCGTGCGCCGTTCGGCGCGGGAGGGCGACGGCCTGCCGGTCGTGTGGCGGCACCGCTCGGAGCGCTACGGCGAGAAGCTGGGCACGCCCGACACCGGCGTGGGCGAGCTGGTCGGCGACGTGGACCCGGCGCGGCTGGCGCAGGGGCGATCCCTGGGTGATCCCGAGACCATCCACTACGGCCTGGTGCCGCGGGCCAACCGGGGCGTGTTCTGCGTCAACGAGCTGCCCGACCTGCCCGCGCGGGCCCAGGTGGCGCTGTTCAACGTGCTGGAGGAGCGCGACCTCCAGGTGCGCGGGTACAACCTGCGGCTGCCGCTGGACCTGCTGCTGGTGGCGAGCGCGAACCCGGAGGACTACACGAGCCGGGGGCGCATCGTCACCCCGCTCAAGGACCGCTTCGGCGCGCAGGTGCGCACCCACTACCCGCTGACCCTGGCCGACGAACTGGCGCTCGTCCGCCAGGAGGCGGCCCTGCCCGAGGGCACGACGGTGCCCTCGCACCTGCTGGAGGCCGTGGCGCGCTTCACACGGCTGGTGCGCGCCTCCAAGAAGGTGGACTCCCGATCCGGGGTGTCGGTGCGCTTCTCGGTGTCCGCGGCCGAGACGGTGGCGGCGTCGGCGCTGCGCCGGGCGGCCCTGAGCGGCGAGGAGGTCCCGGTGGCCAGGGTGTGCGACCTGCCCGGCGCGGTGGAGCCGCTGCTCGGCAAGGTCGAGTTCGAGATGGGCTGCGAGGGCCGCGAGGCGGAGATCCTGCACGCGCTGCTGCGCCGGGCGGTGGCGGAGGCGTTCCGCGAACGCCTGGGGACGGCGGACCTGTCCGGGCTCTCCGACCGGTTCTCGGGCGGCGGCACGGTGGAGACCGGCGACCTGGTGGGCGCCGCCGAGCTGCTGCGGCGGGTGGGCGCGGTGCCGGGGCTCGCGGCGATGATCGGGCGCGCGGCCCCCGAGGACGAGAACGGGCCGCCGACCCCGGGGCTGGCCGCCGCGGTGGTGGAGTTCGCGCTGGAGGGCCTGTACCTGGAGCGCCGCCTGTCCAAGGACGTACTTCCCGACGGAGGGGTCTACCGCTTCTAGGCGGTTTCCAGGCATTGCTCTCCGGAGGCGTCCACGCGCCGGGGCCCGCTCGGGCGGCCGTCCGGTGGTCGGCTCGCCCGGCCAGGAGTGCCGGTTCCCGGATCCGGGAAGGTACGGGGACGTGCGCGAAGGCGAGAGGGAGGCGGACGCCTGTGAGGTTCCGGTACCGGGCGTACATGGGCGGCCCCGACCCCCTGGCCGATCCCGACCCCCCGCCGGAGGAGGCCGTGGCTGCGGCGCGCGAGCTGATGGCGCTGGTCGCCCCGGCCCTGGAGACGGGCTCCGCACCCGGCTCCGAGGGTCCGGAAGCGGGTTCCGCGACCGGTCCGGAGGCCCTGGCCGAGGAGGACCGGCGGGCGCTGTCCGCCCTGGACGAGGCCCTGTCCCGGTACGCAGACGGTGACCGCTCGGCGCTCGGCGAGGTGGACACCACCGCCCTGGGGCGCCTGCTGGACCGGGTGCTGGGCCGGGAGACCGGGGAGGCTCTGGCCCGCCTGGACGGGGCCGACCACGGCCTGAGCCCGCGCGAGCTGCGCCGCCTGGGCGAGGTCGCGCTGCGCGAGGCCGAGACCTACCGGCGCGGGCGCGGCGGCCTCGGCGGAGCGCACCGGGGCGGTACCGCGCCCGGCGGGGAGCCCACGGGCCCCTCCCTGCCGAGCGACGAGGACGGCGACCGGCCGCTGGACGCGGTCGCGACCGTGCGCGAGGCGGCCCTGCGCCGGGCCCGCCCCGAAGAGCGCGGCGTGGCGCTGCGGGCCGAGGACGTGCGGGTGGCCGGGGCGGAGCCGTCGGAGGCCGCGGCCGTGTCCCTGCTGGTGGACCTGTCCCACTCGATGGTGACCCGGTCGCTGCACGAGGCCGCCACCCGGACAGCGCTGGCCCTGCACACCCTGGTGTCCACGCGCCGCCCGCAGGACCGGCTGCACCTGGTCGGCTTCGGTGAGCGGGCACGGGAGCTGTCCCCCGCCTCACTGGTCGCGCACGACTGGCGCCGCGTCCCCGGGACGAACCTGCACCACGCGCTGCGGCTGGCCCGCGCCCACCTGCGGCGCCACGGCGGCCTGCGCCCGCAGGTGCTGGTGGTCACCGACGGTGAGCCCACCGCGCACCTGGGCGAGGACGGTGACGCCCGGTTCTCCTGGCCACCGGCCCCCCGCACGGTGGAGCTGACCTTCGCCGAACTGGACGCCGTCCTGCGCGGGGGCGCCGAGGTGACCTTCTTCCTGCTGGCGGACGACCCGCGGCTGCGCGCCTTCCAGGACCTGCTGGAGCGGCGGCGCGGGGTGCGGGTGGTGCACGCCGGAGCCGAGGCGCTGGGGCCGCTGGTGGTGGACCGCTACCTGGGTCACCGCGACGCACGGCGGCCCGGCTAGGGCGTGTGGATAGGATCAGTGCTCCAACACGAACGAGACGGAGTACGCATGCCTTCCCCCCGCTCCCTCGCGGCCCTCCTCCCCGTCGCGGCCGTCGTCGTCCTCAGCTCGTGCGCGGAACCCGGCCAGCCGGTGGAAGAGGCCGAGCCGTCCGCGACCGCGTCACCGGAGGCCGCGCCGGTGGCCATCGCGCCGGTGTGCTTCGGCCAGGTCGGGCTCGTCCTGGGCCTCACCGGCTCGCGCCCGCAGGTTCCCTCCTCGGAGGATGTCCAGGACATGGTCGACAACGTGCGGAGTTTCGCGGAGGAGGTCGAGGACGACGGCTCCCGGGAGGCCGCGACCGCGTTTGCCGACGAGCTGGAGCAGTGGGTCGACGATCCCGAGGAGCTCGCCGGGGACCCCAGCCGGTCACTGGTCCTGCTCAACGCGAGCCAGGACCTGGACGACCACTGCACGGAACTCCTGGGCGAGCCGGAGGACGCCTCGGACGACGAAGGCTGAACCGTCCGCCGGGCAGGGGACTCCACCCCGGCGGGGCCAGCGCTCGAAGATGCTGACGTCCGAGGCCAGGACCAGCAGCTCTTCGGGGGCACCGCCGCCGGAGTAGAGCAGCTTGCGCCGGTTGGCGGGCATGATCGTCTCGGTGAACCGCAGCGGGCGCATGCCCTCGTAGACCACCCGTTCCTGCACCGGCAGCGGGATGCCCGGCCCCGGCCCGAAGGAGTCCGCCCCGTCCTGGGAGGGCGTCCGGGGCGCCGACGATGTCCCAGTTCCACTCCTCGCGGTACCCCAGCGTCCGCAGGACGGCGGTGACCCCCGCCCACGAGAGCTCTGAACCCTCCCCTGCCCCGGTCCCGGGGGGCCGAGGCTGCCCGGGGCCGCCCGCGCGGACCTTCGCGAGCCGGTCCGCTCGGCGCCCCTCCTAGCCCTCCAGGGCCTGGAGCAGGTCCGCCACCAGGTCGTCGGCGGCCTCGATGCCCACTGAGATCCGCACCAGGTCGGCCGGGACCTCCAGCGGGGAGCCCGCGGTGGACGCGTGCGTCATCCGCCCCGGGTGCTCGATCAGGGATTCCACTCCGCCCAGGGACTCGCCCAGGGTGAAGACCTCGGTGCGCTCGCACAGGGCGAGCGCCGCCTTCTCACCCTCACGCAGCGCGAAGGAGACCATGCCGCCGAAGGCCCTCATCTGCCGTTCGGCGGTCTTGTGCCCCGGGTGGGCGTCCAGCCCGGGGTAGAACACCCGGCGCACCGCGGGGTGTCCCTCCAGGGTCGCCACGACCTTCTCGGCGTTGGCGCTGTGCCGGTCCATGCGCACGCCCAGGGTCTTGATCCCGCGCAGGGTCAGCCAGGAGTCGAACGGCCCCGGGACCGCGCCCATGGTGTTCTGGTGGAAGGCCAGCCGCTCGCCCAGTCCGGCGTCGGAGACCACCAGCGCTCCCCCGACCACGTCGGAGTGCCCGCCCAGGTACTTGGTGGTGGAGTGCACGACCACGTCCGCGCCCAGGGTCAGCGGCTGCTGGAGGTAGGACGAGGCGAAGGTGTTGTCGACCACGTGGAGGGCGCCGGCGTCGTGCGCGATCTGCGCGACGGCCTCGATGTCGGTGATGTTGAGCAGGGGGTTGGTGGGCGTCTCGGTCCACACCACCCTGGTGTTGGGCCGCACGGCCGCGCGCACGGCCTCGGGGTCGGACTGGTCGACCGCGTCCCACTGCACACCCCAGCGCTCGACCACCTTGGAGACCAGACGGAAGGTGCCGCCGTAGGCGTCGCCGGGGATGATCAGGTGGTCACCGGGCGAGAGAACCGTGCGCAGCAGGGTGTCCTCGGCGGCCATGCCGGAGGCGAAGGCCAGGCCGCGCACGCCCGACTCCAGGGCGGCCAGGCACTCCTCCAGGGCGGCGCGCGTGGGGTTGCCGGTGCGCGAGTACTCGTAGCCCTGGCGCAGACCGCCCACGCCGTCCTGGGCGTAGGTGCTCGTCTGGTAGATCGGCACCACCACGGACCCGGTCCCGGCGTCCGGCTCCTGCCCCGCGTGGATGGCCAGCGTTTCAAACCCGTCGAACTTCATGGGGCCACCTTAGTGCCCGCTGACCTCACCGATCGCGTTTTCCACAGGCCGGTTCCGGTGGGCGCGGGCGCGCCTGGGAGCCGTCCACAGGCGCGGACCGGGGCTGGCGCCGGAGGCCCTCCCCGCGGTTTCCTGGATGACGGGGGGTCCCCGGGGACCCCCGGCACCGTGCTGCCCGCGTAGCGGCCCTAGACGGGCGGGAACCGGGTGGAGGACCCGGGCCGGGGCGGCTCGGCGGACACCTCCGGCGGCAGCCCCGGTCCGCGCCTGTGGACGGCTCCCAGGCGCGCCCG
>NZ_LEKI01000193.1:0-9117 GCF_001029525.1 Nocardiopsis sp. RV163
CACACCCTGGTTGAGGTGGGTGTGGAGGGGCTGGAGGAGGCGGTGCGGGCGCTTCCGGTGAAGGTGTCGACGATGGGCCGGGGCCTGGAGGAGGACCGCGCGGCCTTCCCGGTGAACGCGGCGGCGGTGCTGGGCGGGCGTCCGGTGGCGTCGCTGCGGGTGAGCGAGGCCGACGCGCGCGAGCGGCACCGGGGGGTGTCGCACCACAGCCTGACCGCCTACGGAAGGGTGGCGCTGGCGCGGGCGGAGGTGGTGGTGCCGCTGCTGCCGGGGGTGTTCGGCGAGCGCGTGCGTGTGCAGGCCGGGGCCCTGGGCGAACGGCACACCCTGGTTGAGGTGGGTGTGGAGGGGCTGGAGGAGGCGGTGCGGGCGCTTCCGGTGAAGGTGTCGACGATGGGCCGGGGCCTGGAGGAGGACCGCGCGGCCTTCCTGAGCGCCGCGGCGGCGGGCCGCCGCGCGGCCGCCCTGCTGTAGGCGCGGGCGAAGGGCGGCGCAGGCGGATCGTCCACAGACTCAGGAACGGTCTGGTTCGGTCCGGGGCCGGGCTTCTAGCCTGAACAAAGGGGGGCGCTCACGCCCCGCCCGCTCCGTGCTGCCCGCCCTTGGGCCGCTACACCCCAGGGCTGCGGGTTCCGGACTCCGACGCGTCCCGCCCACAACCGCGGGTTCCGGGCTCCGGCCGCGGGCTCCGGCCTGCCTCGCGCCTCAGCGCTGGTCGGCTTGACCGGGCTCACCCGCCGTGATCCCGGACGCGGTGTGCGTACCGTCTCCCGACTGCGCCTCGAGGTCGAGGTGGCCGTCACTGGGGCGCCGACGCGGCCACACCGACGCGTGTCCGCTCTGCGGCCGCCGGGGCGCCGTGCCCTCCAACAGCCCCTCCACGTGGCGCACGAGCAGTTCCGCCTGGAGGAGCCCCACCCGTTCGTACAGACCGGCGGCGGTGGCGTCCGGGGCCACGTCGAACCAGGCCTGGTCGACGATGTCGCCGCTGTGCTCCTCACCTTCGATGTGGAAGAGGGTGACGGCGCTGGAGCGCATGTCGCGCAGGATGGTCCACGGGATGGGCGCCCGGCCCCGGCCGACGGGCAGCGGCGCCGGGTGCAGTCCGACCCCGCCCAACGACAGGGAGGACAGGACCTCCTCGGGGACGTCTCCCGACCAGCCAGCGACGACCATCAGGTCGATGCCGTGGTCGGTGAGGGCCCGGCGCGCCTCGGGCGAGCCGAGGGCGGCGCGCAGGTGCGGCAGACCGAGCCGGCTAGCGAGGGTTCCGTAGTCGTGGTAGCCGGAGCAGTGGGCCAGCTCGGCCGGGTGGGACACCACCAGGCCGGGCGGGAAGCCTCGGGCGCACAGCTCCTCCAGCGCCGGGACCCCGAGGCCCAGCCCGGAGACGTAGCAGTAGCGCCGAAGGTCTGACATGAGCTTCCCCCTCGCCCGTCCACCGATGGATTCGACTCTACGCACCGGTCGGGGAAGGGCGGTGGAGCGCTCCCGCCCGGGCGTGTCCGCCCGGGCGGGAGCGCCCCTGACGCGCGGACGCCCCCGCGGGTGTCCTCCCCGCGGGGGCGTCCGGGTGTCGGCTGTCCGGGTGCGCGCGCTGCGCGCCCGGGACGCGCCGGGCCGGCTACTCCCCGCCCTCCTCGGGCGCGGGGGACTCCTCCGGTGCGGCCTCCTCGCCTCCGGCGCCCTCGCCCTCGGCGGGTTCGGGGGGCGGCGGGTTGTCGTATGCGCCCAGGATGTCGATGACGAAGACCAGCGTCCCGGCGGGGGCTCCCCCGGACTCCTCCTCGGTCTGGCCGTAGGCCATGTCGCCGGGCACGACCAGCATCAGGCGGCTGCCGACCGGCTGGCCGACGATGCCCTCGTCCCAGCCCTCGATGACCGAACCAGCGCCGATCGTGGTGTCGAAGGGGTCGCCGCCGCGGCTCCAGGTGGAGTCGAACACCGGGTGGTCGCCGTTCTCGTCGGCCTCCCAGCGCACACCGCTGTACTGGACGATGACCTGCTGGCCCTCCTCGACCTCGGCTCCGTCGCCCTCGACGAGCGGCACGATCTCCAGGTCCTCGGGGGGATCGGTGTCGGGGACCTCGATGGTGGGCTCGCTGTGGCCCTCCTGGGTCACCGTGGGCAGGCCGTCGCCGCCGTCGGTGACCTGCTCGCCCTCCACGACGGAACCCTTGTTGAAGCGGTCCATCAGATCGATGACCAGGACGCTCGCGCCCTCCTGGACGGGCTGTCCAGACATCTCGGCCTGCTGGCGTTCCTGCTCGGTCAGGGGCGGGAAGACGTACACGGCGCGGCTGCCGACCGGCCGGCTGACCAGGACGTCGCTGATCTCCTCGGGCATCTGCTCCATGCGGATCAGGTCCGGGGCGCCGGTCTCGTAGCTGGACTGCCCCTCGACGGGTGCGCCCTCGCCGGGTGCGGTCCACTGGAACTGGACGACGTTGGCGATCAGGAGGTCGTCGGCGCGCACCAGCTCGTTCTCGCCCGGGCCCTCGTCGACGACGCCCGAGAGCTGCTCGGTCGGGGGCTCCTCGTCGGGGAAGGCGACCTCCGGTTCCTCACCGACCTCGCCGGTGACTTCGGGAAGCCGCGGGTCGAGCTGGTCCTCCCCCATACGCATGAAGGCGGGAGTACGCCACTCTTCGGGGATGTTTCCGCAGCTTGAGACCGCCAGGGCGATCGCGGTCAGCGGCACCGCGAGGGCGGCAGCACGTCGGTGCATGGGTCACAACCTCTGATTTCCGGCTTGGGACAGAGTCACACTACCGAAAAGAAGGGCCGTAACCACCCCCTGGAACACCACGAGCGCCGGAGCCCCGACGCGGACGGCCTTCGGCCGCCGGACGGGGCTCCGGGAGCAGGGGACCGGAAGTCCTACATACCGGCGATGAGCTTCTCCACCCGCTCGTCCACCGACTTGAAGGGGTCCTTGCACAGCACCGTGCGCTGGGCCTGGTCGTTGAGCTTGAGGTGGACCCAGTCCACCGTGAAGTCGCGGCGCTGCTCCTGGGCTCGCCGGATGAACTCGCCGCGCAGCCGGGCCCGCGTGGTCTGCGGCGGCACCGACTTGGCCTCGAAGATCTTGAGGTCGCCGACCACCCGCTCCATCTGACCGCGGCTCTGGAGCAGGTAGAACAGACCCCGGTCGCGGTGGATGTCGTGGTAGGTCAGGTCGAGCTGGGCCACCCGCGGCGAGGACAGGGACAGGTCGTGCTTGTCGCGGTAGCGCTCCAGCAGCAGGTACTTGGCCACCCAGTCGATCTCGCGGGAGACGGTCTCCAGGTTCTGGGTCTCGACCGCCTCCAGGGTGCGCTGCCACAGTTCCAGGACGCGCTTGCCGGTGGCGTCGGTGCCGTGCCGGTCGACGTAGCTCTGCACCTTGTCCAGGTACTCGCGCTGGATCTCCAGCGCGCTGGCCTCGCGCCCGTTGGCCAGGCGCACCTTGCGACGGCCGGTCATGTCGTGGCTGACCTCGCGGATGGCCCGGATCGGGTTCTCCAGCGTGTAGTCGCGCATGACCACCCCGGCCTCGATCATGCGCAGCACCAGGTCGGTGGAGCCCAGCTTGAGCAGGGTGGTGGTCTCACTCATGTTGGAGTCGCCGACGATGACGTGCAGGCGCCGGAAGCGCTCGGCGTCCGCGTGCGGCTCGTCGCGGGTGTTGATGATGGGGCGCGAGCGGGTGGTGGCCGAGGATACGCCCTCCCAGATGTGCTCGGCGCGCTGGCTGACGCAGAACAGGGCGCCCCGCGGGGTCTGGAGCACCTTTCCGGCGCCGCAGACGATCTGGCGGGTGACCAGGAAGGGGATGAGCACGTCGGCCAGGCGTCCGAACTCCCCGTGCCGTCCCACGAGGTAGTTCTCGTGGCAGCCGTAGGAGTTGCCCGCCGAATCGGTGTTGTTCTTGAACAGGTAGATGTCCCCGGCGATGCCCTCCTCGTGCAGGCGCTGCTCGGCGTCGACCTGCAGCCCCTCCAGGATGCGCTCACCGGCCTTGTCGTGGGCCACCAGGTCCACGAGGCTGTCGCACTCGGGGGTGGCGTACTCGGGGTGGCTGCCCACGTCCAGGTACAGGCGGGCGCCGTTGCGCAGGAACACGTTGCTGCTGCGCCCCCAGGAGACCACCCTGCGGAAGAGGTAGCGGGCGACCTCGTCCGGGGACAGCCGCCGCTGTCCACGGAAGGTGCACGTGACCCCGTACTCGTTCTCCAGCCCGAAGATCCGTCGTTCCACGCGGCCTCACCAACTTCCCGTCACCGGGGTGCGGACGACGGGGCCGCGCCGTCCACACCCGCCCGGCCGGTGCGCCGCCTCGGGGGCGCCGCACCGTGAATCATCGTTTCCAGGTCACTCGTCGGTCCCGCCCGTGGTGGCGCTCCCGGTGGTTCCGGTGCTCGCGGTGCCGCCTCCGGCCGCCCTGCCCTCCTCGATGAGGTCGGTCAGGCGCTGGCCGTGGATGCGGCGGAACTTGCGGTGCTCCCTGGACCGCTCCAGGACCGCGACCTCCAGGTTGGTGGCCTCCAGTTCGCGCTCCTCGCCGTTCTCCCTGGCCAGGGCGTGGGTGGCCGCGTTGAGGGCGGCGCTGAGGGGGGCGTCGGCGGCGAAGCGGTCCTTGAGCACGCCGGAGACGTGCTCGGAGGAGCCGCCCACGGCCACGAAGCCCTGCTCGTCGACGATGGAGCCGTCGAAGGTGATGCGGTAGATCTCGTCGTCGGCGGAGGTGTCGCCGACCTCGGCGACGACGATCTCCACCTCCCAGGGCTTGAGGCTCTCGCTGAACACGGTGCCCAGGGTCTGGGCATAGATGTTGGCGAGCTGGCGCCCGCTGACGTCGCGGCGGTCGTACTGGTACCCGCGCACGTCGGCGAAGCGCACGCCCATCAGGCGCAGGTTCTCGAACTCGGGGTAGCGGCCGACGGCGGCGAAGCCGATCCGGTCGTAGAGCTCGCTGATCTTGTGCAGGGTGCGGGACATGTTGTCCGCCACCAGGAGGATCCCGCCCTCGTACTGCAGGACGACGGCGCTGCGGCCGCGCGCGATGCCCTTGCGCGCGTAGTCCGCCTTGTCCTTCATCTGCTGTTCGGGGGCGACGTAGAACGGCATCGACACCGCGGATCGTTTCCTTACCTAGTCGGGAGATCTGGTGTGGGACGGGGCCGGTTCAGCCCAGAGTGGCCGTGGGGCCGTCGGGGTCGGCCGCGCGTCCCTGGACCACCTCGGTCGCCAGGCGGGCCACCTCCTCGGTGGGCAGGCGGCGGTGGCCGTCCTCGGTGACGACGTCGACGAGGGGGAAGATCTTGCGGTGCAGGTCGGGGCCGCCGGTGGCGGAGTCGTCGTCGGCGGCGTCGTAGAGGGCCTCCAGGGCGACCTTGGCGGCGCCGGTCTGGTCGAGGTCCTCGCGGTAGAGCTTCTTGAGCGCGCCCTTGGCGAAGACCGATCCGGAGCCGATGGAGTGGTAGCGCTGCTCCTCGTAGCGGCCGCCGGTGGCGTCGTAGCTGAACACGCGGCCCTGGCCGCTGTTCTCGTCGTAGCCGACAAGCAGCGGGACGACGACGAAGCCCTGCATGGCCAGGCCGAGGTTGCCGCGCACCATCTGCGCGAGCTTGTTGGCCTTACCCTCCAGGGAGAGCGAGCGGCCCTCCATCTTCTCGTAGTGCTCCAGCTCGACCTGGTAGAGGCGGGCCAGCTCGATGCCGAACCCGGCCGAACCCGCGATGGCCACGGCGGAGTACTCGTCGGTGCGGAAGACCTTCTCCATGTCGCGGTTGGCGATGACGTTGCCCTGAGTGGCCCGGCGATCGCCCGCCAGGAGCACGCCGCCGGGGAAGGTCAGTGCGACGATGGTCGTGGCGTCGGGGGTGAGGTGCTCGGTCCCGCCGCCCGGGGGCAGCTTGTGTCCGGGCAGCATCTCGGGGCGGACCGAACTGAGAAACTCGGTGAAGGACGAGGTTCCCGCACTCATGAAAGCGGCGGGCAACCGTCCGCCCTCGAACCCTTCGAACACGCGACTCCCTCCACGCGCGCCCCACCCCGGTATGGGGGCGGGTGGGGCGCCTGTTGTCCTTGTTGTCTGCGGTGGCTGCGCGCCGACCGTTGGAACTGACCCTAGTGCTGTGCGCGGCGGGGCTGGCGGCGCTGGAGTGCGCTGTCAGCGAACCGCCGTGGGGAGGCTACTGGCCGCCCTTCTGCACGAACTGTCGGACGAAGTCCTCGGCGTTGCTCTCCAACACGTCGTCGATCTCGTCGAGGATGTCGTCGACGTCCTCGTCCAGTTGGTCCTTGCGCTCCTGAACGTCCGCCGAGGCCTCGGTCTCCTCGACCTCCTCGTCGCGGCGCGAGGCGTGCTTCTGGCCGCCCGTGTCCTTCGTCGCCATAGCCTGTTACCTCCCGTTCGGGCTCCCCGTTCGGGGCTCTTGCCCTTATCTTGGCCCAACACCGGGCGCCTCAACCCCCTTCCCGGGGCCCGATACTCGCTAGTTACCTCGGGTAGTCCCGTGTGCGCGCGCACGCGCTCGTACGCGTGTGCGCCGTGCCCCGGGCGTGTCACGGCCGCCTCAGCGCGGTATCGGCGGGGCCGCCGGGCCCGCCCTCCACGCGCCCCGCGGGAACCCGCACCGCATCCTTCGCGGTGGACCGCCACAGGTACCCCTGTTCGGTCCGCGCACGGAAGTTACCCACGGGTCACAGCCCTGACCTTCGGGGTTACTCCTACGTGTCCGAATGGTCACGGATGGCACCCGGTTCCGATGGCCGCATCCGGCCACGGACCACCCCTTGCCAACACCGCGCTTCCGTGTATCGGAAGCGATACCGGCGGAAAAGCACAAGGTCAGACACACCATCACCATGCGTCACATATTGCGATTAATTCGATCATCCGATGACCCGATCACCCCTGGAAAGGTGGACCCCCGCATCCGCTCTTCCGCTATCCAGGTTGCGCACTTATGGTGTGTGTTCGCTTACCGAGTGTCCTGGTGACAGGGTCCTCGGTAGGCGCACCGTGGGGTCGGGCCCCCTGCACGGCCCCACCGGAGTCCGACGTCCTCGCCGGCGGGCGTCGGGCCCCGAACCCCCGTCAGTTCCCCGAGGAGAGTAGGGATCTATGCGACCCTCCCCCGCTATCTCCGCTATCGGCACCGGCGCACTCGCGTTCGGTCTGGCGTTCTCCGTGACGCCGGGCGCCAGTGCGGCGACCGTACCGGCCGAGCCAGCGAGCGAGGCCCAGACGATGATGGAAGCGCTGCAGAGAGACCTCGGCCTCACCCCGCTCGGGGCCGAGGAGCTGCTCTCGGCGCAGGAAGAGGCGATCGAGACCGACGCCGAGGCCGCCGAGGCCGCGGGAGCGTCCTACGGCGGCTCCCTGTTCGACACCGAGACCCTCCAGCTCACCGTGCTGGTGACCGACTCCTCGGCCGTCGAGGCGGTCGAGGCCACCGGCGCCGAGGCCGCCGTGGTCTCACACGGCTCCGAGGGCCTGGCCGAGATCGTCCAGGCGCTCGACGAGACCGGCGGCCGGGAAGGGGTCGTCGGCTGGTACCCGGACGTGGAGAAGGACACCGTCGTGGTCCAGGTCTCCGAGGGCGCCAGCGCCGACGGCCTCATCGAGGACGCGGGCGTGGAACCCTCCGCCGTCCAGGTGGAGGAGACCGATGAGACGCCGCGCCTGTTCGCCGACATCGTCGGCGGAGAGGCGTACTACATGGGCGGCGGACGCTGCTCGGTCGGGTTCGCCGTGACCGACGGCTCCGGCGCGGGCGGCTTCGTGACGGCGGGCCACTGCGGCACCGTCGGCACCGGCGCCGAGAGCTCCGACGGCAGCGGCTCGGGAACGTTCCAGGAGTCCGTCTTCCCGGGCAGCGACGGCGCCTTCGTCGCGGCCACCTCCAACTGGAACGTGACCAACCTGGTCAGCCGGTACGACTCCGGCAGCCCCCAGGCCGTGTCGGGTTCCAGCCAGGCCCCGGCCGGTTCGGCGGTGTGCCGCTCCGGCTCCACCACCGGCTGGCACTGCGGAACCATCGAGGCCCGCGGCCAGACGGTGAGCTACCCGCAGGGCACGGTCCAGGACCTGACCCGGACGGACGTGTGCGCCGAGCCCGGTGACTCCGGCGGCTCGTTCATCTCCGGCTCGCAGGCCCAGGGCGTCACCTCCGGCGGCTCCGGCGACTGCTCCGTCGGCGGCACGACCTACTACCAGGAGGTCACTCCCCTGCTGAGTAGCTGGGGGCTGTCCCTGGTGACCGGCTAGCGCTCCGGTAGCGCCCACGGCGCCCCCGTCCACGGCAGTGGGCGGGGGCGCCTTTCGTCATGGGGCGCCTGGCGCTGGCGCGCCCGTTCTCCGCTTCCCCGTGCCCGTTCTCCGCTTCTCTGCGCGCGTCCGCAGTCGCCCTCTTCCCGTATCCGCGCGAGCCCCCGGGCCGCGCGCCGGAGAGCTCCGCCCCGGCTTTCGCGAGCACGCGCGAGGGCGCTCGCGCTGCCGCGACGGCGCCGCGCTCCGAGGGCGCACTCGTAAAGCCTCAGACGTCCCGCAAGCCCCTCGCGTGTCCGGGTCCGGCCACGGGCGCGTCCGCTCCGCCCCGGGCCGGCACCCGCCGAAGAGGCCTCCTACGGCCGCCCCTGACCTTTGGAGTTACACCCCTGTAGCCGCGGTGTTACGGATGGCACCCGGTACCGGCGTCCGCATCCGGCCACGAAGCACTCCTTGACGCGACCGCTCCACTTCGCTCCGTCACCGGACGAACGCGAGGATCGCGAGGTCGCACGCAGAGCGACTACGCGTAGCCATCGTGAAACGAAGGGTGATGGGACAATCCCTTGTCCTTCTGAATGAATACACACCACACGGGTCTTTGCAGCGTCAAAGTGTGCACTTATGTTGGTGATCGTTTACCGGACGTCTCGGTGAATTTCGGGAAACGGACCAACTTCGTCTCCCGAAAGGGGCTTTCCGCTCCTACAGGAACGCAGAGCCCCGAATCCCCCGTCTATCCCCCTTGGAGAGTAGGGACCCCCATGAGACCCTCCAGCATCATCTCCGCCGTGGGCACAGGAGCCCTGGCCTTCGGTATGGCACTGGCCATGGCCCCCGGAGCCCTCGCGGCCCCGGCC
>NZ_LEKI01000194.1:0-9089 GCF_001029525.1 Nocardiopsis sp. RV163
GGTCCTGGGGGGCCCCGGCCGCGGCCGAGGCCCCCCAGGACCCGGTCTCGCTCGCCCAGGTCCACCCCTTCAAGGCCGACAGCCAGCCGTGCGCGGCCGTCGGCGGGGACGTCGTGGAGCAGACACCGTGGACGCACCTCTTCCTCGGCCTGTCAAGGGCCCACGACCTGAGCACCGGCGGGGGGGTGGGCGTGGCGCTGCTGGCCCCTGAGGTGGACGGCGGCGTCCCCGCGCTGACCGAGGCCGTGGAGGGCGGGCAGTCCGCCGACTGCCTGGGGTTCGGCACGTCACTGGCCGGGGTGCTCGCCGCACGGCCCGTGGAGGGCAGCGGCCTGGTCGGGGTGGCCCCGGGCGCGTCGGTGACGGCCGTGGCCACCGGCAGCCCCCAGACGGGCATGGTCTCCCCGCAGGAGATCGCCGCCGGTATCGGGACCGCGGTGGAGGCCGGGGCCCGCGTGGTCCTGGTGGGCACGGGCACGTGGGAGGGGTCGCAAGCCCTGGAGTCGGCAGTGGCCGCCGCCGAGGAGGCCGACGCGGTCGTCGTGGCCCCCGCGACGGTCCCCACCTCGCGGGGGCCGTTGCCGGGCCAGCCCGCCCAGTACGCGTCGGTGCTGAGCGTGGCCGCGCACGACGTGGAGGGTCTGCCCGTGGCCCAGGGTCCGCTGGTCCTGCCCAGCGGGGACCTGGCCCGTGTGGACCTGACCGCGCCGGGCGACCGGGTGGTGGGGACAGGCCCGGGCGGCGGCCACGTGGCCATCGCGGGCGACGGCGTGGCCGCGGCGTTCGCGGCCGGGGCCGCGGCGCTGCTCATGGCACGGGAACCGGACCTGAGCGCAGAGCAGGTGCGCGAGCGCCTGACGGCCACGGCCTACTCCTCTCCCCTCGGGGAAGCGGACCCGCTGACGGGGCACGGCAGGCTCGACCCGCTGGCGGCGATGGCCATCGCCCCGGTCGGTGACCCGGCCGGGGTTGCGGGTGAGGGGTTCGTGCCCGATCCCTCCCCCTACGGTTCGGTGGACGCGCCGTCCACGGCCGCCGTCGTGTCCGTCGCGCTGCTGCTCATCGTGCTGTGCGGCTTGGGCGGGGCGGTGATCAAGCTCGGACGCGCGCGGGGGTGGCGTCCAGCCGCCGCGGGCGAGCCGGTGCCGATGCGCTCCGAGGAACCGGTGCGCTGACGCGGAGGGGGCGTCCGGTGCGCCGGACGCCCCCGCTCCCCCTGCGGGGAGGGGCGTGTCCGCCCGGACCGACCGGTGGCCGGCGGGCCGGGCGGGCCCCGATCACTCCTCGGCGCCCTCGGCGATGGCCAGTTGCACCTCCACCGGGTCGCGGCGCGAGATCCACAGTGCGCGCCCCGGGGGCATCGTCCGCGGCCGGATGTTGCCGAACAGCATGCCCTCCGACGACGGCGCGGACAACAGGATGCTGGGCGTGTTGGAGTCGATGAGCGAGCGGATGACGGGGTCGCCGGAGGCCCGGCCGAAACCGCCCGCCGCGTGCACGAGGACCACGTGCAGGCCGATCTCCGCGCCCTGGCTGAGCATCGGCAGCAGCGGGGTCAGCGGGTTGGGACCGCTGCCGGAGACCATCTCGAAGTCGTCGATGAGGACGAACAGCTCGGGTCCGGTCCACCAGTCGCGCTTGCGGATGCGGTCGGGCGTGATGTCGGGCCCGGGCAGACGCGCCTTCATGGCCTGCGCGGCGGCGGCCATCATCTCCTTGACGTTGTCGCTCGACACCGCGTAGCCGAGCTGCATCTCCTTGGGCACGGCGTCGTAGAGCTGGCGGCGCTGGTCGGCGAGCACGACCCTGGCGGTGGTCGGACCGTAGTGGCTGCGGATCGCGTTGGTGATGTGGCGCACCAGCGTGGTCTTGCCCGTCTCCGTGTCGCCGACCACGAGCAGGTGCGGGGTGACACCGAAGTCGTGCCAGAACGGCTGCATGCGGCGGCTCTCCAGGCCCAGGGGCACCTTGAGGCCGTTGGCCTTGGTGAGCTTGGGCTCGGGCAGCTCACGGGCGTGCAGGATCGGGGGCAGTGTGCGCACCGCGGGCGCGGACGGGCCGTCCCAGGCGGCGAGCACGCGCTCGACCAGCTCGGTCATGCCCTCGGACAGCGTGACGGAGTCGGCGTGGCCGTCCGCGCGGGGAAGTCCGGTGAGCAGGTGGTGCTTGGTGTCGGTGATGCCGCGGCCCGGCACGCGGGGCACCGTCTGCGCGGCGCGCATGTGGACCATGGAGTCGACCGGGTCGCCCATGCGCAGTTCGAAGCGGGTGCCCATCAGGTCGCGGACCGAGGTGTGGAAGTCGGCCCATCGCGGGGAGGCGACCACGACGTGGACGCCGTAGTTGAGGCCGCGCTGCACGAGCTGGACGATGGGCCCCACCAGGTCCGCGTAGTCCTGGCGGATGGTGCCCCAGCCGTCGATGACGAGGAAGACGTCGCCGTGGGGCTGGTCGGCGAACTCCCCGGCGGCGCGGCGCCTGCGGTAGGTGCCCATGGAGTCGATGCCGTTCTCGGCGAAGAAGACCTCACGCTTGGTGAGGATCTCGTTCATCTCCATGATGGTGCGGGTGATGCGCCGCTCGTCGGTTCGGGTGACGACGCTGCCCATGTGCGGCAGGGATTTGAGGGAGGTCAGCACACCGCCGCCGCAGTCGATCCCGTAGAACTGGACCTGGGCGGGGGTGTTGCACACCGCGAGGGTGAGGATGAGCGTGGCGAGCATGGTGCTCTTGCCGCTCTGGGGTCCGCCCGCGATGCCGACGTGTCCCCCCGCTCCGGACAGGTCGGCGACCAGGGGCAGGCGCTTGTGCTCGAAGGGGCGGTCGATGATCCCCAACGGCACGCGCAGGGCCGTCTCCTTCTTCCAGGCCAGGCCGCCCTCGGGCAGCCGGGTGCCGATCATGGCGAGCAGCTCGTCCACCAGCGGCGGCACCTCCAGGGGAGGCAGCCAGACCTCGCGGGCCGCGGGGCCGAGGGTGTCCATCCGCGCCAGCGCGGTCGCCAGGAGGGATTCGCTGCTCTCCTCCACCTGCACCTCGGGCTCCTCCGGTTCGGGAGCGGAGGTGTCCACCGGGGTGTCGGCAAAGAGGACCACTTCACCGCCGACCGTGTTCCTGCGGGCGGCGCGGCGCTTGACGCGGTAGGGCCCGGAGACGTAGGCGGCCTTGAACCGCGTGAGGGTCTCGGTGTCGGTCTTGAGGTAGCCGTTGCCGGGGGCGGAGGGGAGCTGGTGGGCGTCGGGGACGCCGAGCACCCCGCGGCTCTCGATGGCGGAGAAGGTGCGCAGGGCGACCCGGTAGGACAGGTGGCCCTCCAGTTGGTGCATACGGCCCTCGTCCAGGCGCTGGGAGGCCAGCAGCAGGTGGACGCCGAGGCTGCGGCCCAGGCGGCCGATCATCACGAACAGGTCCATGAAGTCGCGGTGGGCGGCCAGCAGCTCGCTGAACTCGTCGACGACCACGAACAGCGTGGGCATCGGCTCCATGTGGGGGTTGGTCTCGCGCGCCCTCTCGTACTCCAGGGCGGAGCTGTAGTTGCCCGCGGCGCGCAACTGCTCCTGTCGGCGGACCAGCTCGCCGTGCAGGGCGTCCTGCATGCGGTCCACCAGGATCGCCTCGTCGGCGAGGTTGGTGATGAGCGCGGAGGTGTGCTGGAGCTTGTCGAGGCCGATGAAGGTCGCGCCGCCCTTGAAGTCGACGAGCACGAAGTTGAGGGTCTCGGGGGAGTGGGTCAGGGCCAGGCCCAGCACCAGGGTGCGCAGCAGCTCGCTCTTGCCCGAACCGGTGGCGCCGATGAGCATGCCGTGCGGGCCCATGCCGCCCAGCGCCGACTCCTTGAGGTCCAGTTCCAGCGGCGCGCCGTCGGAGTTCATGCCGATCGGCACGCGCAGCCGGTCCTTCTCGTGCAGCTCGCTCCACATGCGCTCGGTGTCGTGCCGGTGCAGGTCGGAGATGCCGAGGAGCGTGGTCAACTCGAAGTCGGTGGTGAGCGGCTCGGTGACCTCGACGACCATGCCGATGCGGTAGGGCGAGAGCAGGCGGGCCAGGGACGTGGTGCGGGCCAGGCTCAGGGAGTCGGGCCTGCCCAGCACCTCCTCGGTGTCACGGCCGCTGTTGTCGCGTGAGAGCATCACCAGGCGCTCGGCCTCCACCCGCAGGGCCAGGGTGTAGGGGTCGTCCTCGGGGGGCATCGGATCGGCGACGTCGATGACGACCGTGTTGCGGTAACCGCCGCCCAGCATGCGCGAGCCCGGGGGGATGCGTCCGCCGTCCACGACGACGACGGTGAAGGGCTCCTCGCGGCTGGGGGCGGCGGTGGGGTCGAAGCGCGGCCGGTCGGCCAGGTCGGGGACGAGCTGTTCGAGTTCCATGGCGTCCGTGCACAGCAGCCGGGCCTGGCCCGCCCCGTCGCGGGCGGTGGGGTGCTGGCTGTGTGGCAGCCACTTGGCCCACGACCACAGGGGCAGCGCCTCCTCGGAGCAGCACACGGCCACGCGCAGTTCGTCGTGGGCGTGGAAGACGGCGAGCTGGCCGACGAGCGCGCGGACCAGGCCCCGGCTGGTGTCCAGGTCGCCGCGCATGGTGATGCGGGAGTAGCCGCGCAGGTAGATCTGGACCGGCTGGTCCTCGACGGTGCCGTAGGCGCGGATGAAGCGGCGCAGGGCGTGGGCGCTGAGGGGTTCGAGGTCCTCCACCGGTTTGGAGGAGACCGGGGAGATGGTCATGGACAGCGCCTGCTCGCCCACGGCCATGCGCGCCTCGGCGAAGTCGTCGTCGCTCCCCCTGCGCTCCCACAGCCGGGAGGTGCGCACGATCGACCACAGGGCGTCGGGGTGGGGAGCCCGCCACAGCATCGCGTCCCGCTGCTCGGTGACCACGCTCCGCAGGCGGGTGCGCATCTGCTTGAGGTAGCGCAGGTAGTCGCGGCGGTCGTCGTTGAGCTGGCGGCGGCGCTCCAGCATTCCGCGCAGATACTGGCCGCCGAGCATCGCGACGGCTCCCACGAGCATCATGCCGCCCGCGATGTAGGGCATGATACTGCTGCCGTCCCCCATGCGCCCGGGGCGCATGATCATCAGGAGCATCGCCATCGACGTCATAGCCATCGGCAGGTACATGAACACCGACGAAACGTTCGCCTGCGGCTCGGGCAGCTCCGGGGGCTCCTGGAGGCTGACCTCACCCGACGGCAGGTCCGGCCCGGGACGCCGCGGGGGACGCCGGACGAGGATGGTACTCACAGGACGGGGTCCTCACCTTGCAGGGAACGACAGGGACTGTCCGGCACCGCTCCGGCGCCGGGACCGCAACCAGTATCCGGAATCGGGGACCGAAACCAGAACACTACCGTTGCCAACTAAAGTGACAGATACCAAAATTTAAAACAACGCACCTCCAAAATGGGTCGTGGGAGTGTTACCGTCACTCCCACCCCTGTCACGACCCCGCCTCATGATGGGCCCCCACCGGATGAACGATGTCGCCTCCCCGGACCTGTGCCGACTGCTGATCCGCGCTCCCGAGCGCTCCTTCGAGATCGCCGCGCCGACCGAGGTCCCCCTGTCCGAGATCCTGCCCACCCTCGTGCTCTACGCCGAGGGTGACAACGGCGAGGACCTGGACGAGAGCGGCCTGGAGCACGACGGCTGGGTCCTCCAGCAACTGGGCGACGAGCCCCTGGAGGAGGACGAGACCCTCCGCTCCCTGGGGCTCTGCCACGGAGAGACCCTCTACCTGCGGCCCCGGCGCGACCAACTGCCCCCGGTGCACTTCGACGACCTGACCGACGGCGTCGCCACCGGCATGGGCGAGCGTGCCGACCGGTGGCGCCCCGAGGCCACACGCGTCCTGCTGCAGACGCTGGGCCTGGTGGTGCTGTTCACCGGCCTGGCCGTCCTGGTCAGCGGTGGCCCAGGCCTGCTGACGGCCGTGTCGGCCGCGTGCTCGGCGCTGCTGATGCTGCTGTCGGCCTGGGCGGCCTCGCGGGCCATGGCCGACCTGGCCGCCGCCACCGGCCTGGCCGCGGCGGCCACCCTGTACATGGCGGTGGCCGGCGCGTCCGTGCCCTCGGGCGACCCCGGCACCGCGCTGACCGGAGCACGCGTCCTGACCGGTGCGGTGACCGCCGCCGGGGCGAGCGTGCTCGGCCTGGCGGCGGTGGCGGGCTCCGTGCCCTTCTTCGCCGGTCTGTTCACCGCCGAGGTCCTGTGCGCGCTGGGCGGCCTGGCCCTGATGTTCATCCCCGGTGCGACCGCCCCCGCTGTGGCGGCCGTGGTGGCGCTGATCGCGCTGCTGCTGGGCACGTTCGCCCCGCAGTTGGCCTTCCGGCTGTCCGGCCTGAAGCTGCCGCCGCTGCCGTCCAACCCCGAACAGCTCCAGGAGGGCATCGACCCCTACCCGGCACGCGGGGTCCTGGACCGGGCCGAACTCGCCGACCGCTTCCAGACCGCCCTGTACGCGTCCACCGGCGCGGTCCTGACCGTCTGCCTGGTCGTACTCGGCGCCTCCCCCGGCTGGATACCGATCACCCTGTGCGTGATCGTGTCGCTGGTGATGCTGCTGCAGTCTCGGGGCCTGGCCAGCGCCTGGCAGCGGGCCTTCGTGGTCGCCCCGCCCTGGATCGGGCTGACCGCGCTGGTCCTGGTCCTGGTGTGGACCGCCGAGCCCCTGCCCCGCACCCTGGCCCTGGTGGGCCTGTTCGCCGCCTCCGCGATCCTGGCCGTGGTGTCGTGGAACCTGCCCGGCACACGGCCGCTGCCCCACTGGGGGCGGGCGGCCGAGATCATCCAGTCCCTGCTGACGGTGGCCATCGTGCCCCTGATCCTGGCGATCTTCGGCGTGTTCTCGCTCCTGCGCGGAATCGGCGGCTGACATGCAGTCACGTCGCGACAGGGTGATGGCCCACAACTTCACCGTGGGCCGACTGGGCACGGCCATGCTGGAGGGCGACCCCGACGCGGTCGACGCGCCCATGCGCCGTACCCGTACCGGCACCTACATCGGCATCGCGATCGGCGCCGTGCTGTGCATCGGCTTCCTCGTGTTCGGCCTCATCTTCCCCGGAGGCGCGACCAGTTGGCGGCAGGAGGGCCGGCTGATCGTGGACCGCGACACCGGCGCCTCCTACGTGTACTCCGCCGGGGTACTGCGCCCGGTGGCCAACGGCGCCTCCGCCCGCCTGATCCAGGGCGCCGACGCCGCCGTGAGCCTGGTATCGGCCAAGTCCCTGGAGGGCGTGCCCGTCGACGGTCCAGTCGGGATCGCCGGAGCGCCCGACTCCCTTCCCACGGAGGCGGGCCTGGAGGAGTCGGTCTGGCGGGTGTGCGCGCTGCGGCCCGAGGACGAGGAGGGCGAACTCGGCCGTACGGCTCTGGTGATCGGCACCGCGCCCGCCCCGTTCCACCCGTCCGCCGAGCAGGCGGTGCTGGTCTCCGGTCCGGACGGCGGCCAGCACCTGCTGTGGAACGGGACCCGGCTGCGCCTGGACACGGAGGGCGGCGCCGTCCAGGCCCTGGGCTACGGGACGAGCAGCGCCCTGCCCGTCACCTCGGCATTCCTCAACACCGTGCCCACCGGCCCGGACCTGACCGCGGTCGAGGTCGCGGGCGCCGGTGAGGACGGCGGCGAGATGGCGGGCGAGCCCCGGCTGGTGGGCCAGGTGTTCGCGGTGTCCACTCCCGGCCAGAGCGACCAGCACTACCTGCTCACCCGGGACGGCCTGGTCCCCCTCTCCGTGACACAGGCCCTGCTGCTGCTGGCGGACCCCGACGTAGCGGACGCCGCCTACCCCGACGCCCCCGCCGAAGCGCTGCCGCTGCCCGCGGGCGAGGCGCACACGAGGCTCTCCGAGGCTCGGGGGCCGCGCGAGGAGCGCCACCCCGACGCCCCGCCGGAGCTGGTGGGGACCGCAGCGGGCGCGCCGTGCCTGAGACTGGCCCCGGACGGCTCGCTGTCGCTGTCCATGGACGACCCCGCCGGGATCGAGGCGTGGCCGGTCCAGGAGCGGCCCGCGATCGCTCCGGGATGCCCGACCCCCGACCTGGTGGGCATCGCCTCCGGCCGGGGTACGCTCGCCGCGGCCCGACCCGTGGGCGGCGGTGGAGGAGCCACCACCCACTACCTCGTCACCGACAGCGCGGCGAAGTACCCGGTGGTCGACGAGACCGCCCTGACCTCCCTCGGGTACGAGGCGGCCCAGTCCGTCCCCGTCCCGACCTCCCTCCTGAGGCTGCTGCCGTCCGGTCCGGTGCTCGACCCGGACGCGGCCGCCCTTCCCCTCGCGTCCTCGTCCATGGTCGAGGACGCAGGATGTCCCTGATGGAAAGAACCGAGGAGAGTCCGTGAACCAGAGGACGAGGACTACAGACGAGGCCGAGCGCATCGCCCAGGAGGCGATGACCGAGGCCCACAGCAACTGCAACACCATCTACACCAACGTGGACAACACACGTGACAAGCTGCGTATGTCCTGGCAGGGCGCGGCCTCCAACAAGTACAGCGAAGCGGTCGTCGGCTGGCTGGAGGAGCTGCGGCTCATCACCAACGACATGAACCAGATGATCGGCACCTTCGGCGGCACCGTCCACGCGATGCACGCCACGGAGGACGCGGCCGTCATCACCGGTTCGCGGTGGATGGACGAGCTCAACCCGAACCAGTCCGGCTGAGGCAGGACAGCCGCTTCCAACCGAACAAGTCCCTCTCCGGAAGGCGAGACCATGAGCATCAACGGTTTCGACGTCAGCTACGCCTACGTCGACGAGGCCACCAGCGAACTGCGCACACAGACGCAGGCCGTGCAGAACCAGATCGAGTCGCTCGACGCCCAGATGCAGACGGTCAAGGCCGAGCTCGAGGGCGCCATGGCCGCGGAGTACGACCGCAAGGTCGCTTCCTGGCGGGCCAACGTCGCCGACATGCAGCTCCTGCTGGGCAAGGCCGAGGCCGCCCTGAACGAGATCCGCAACAACTACTCCTCCACCGACGGACGCGAGGCCATGAACTGGCAAGCGCTGCTGTAGTCCGCTCCCTCTCCCCCCGGGGCGGGCGGCCCACCACTCCCCTCGCGGCCGTCGGTGGAGGAGTAGTTG
>NZ_LEKI01000195.1:0-9017 GCF_001029525.1 Nocardiopsis sp. RV163
GGATGGCCGCCGCCCTGGCCCCCGGCGGCACGCTGGCCGTCCTCGGCCTGTACGCCGAGAGGGACGCCGCCGACGTCGCGACCGGGCGGGCCGCACCCCAAGCGGACCGGCCCGCGCAGCGGCACGGCCAGCACGACCGGCACACGCGACCGACACGAAGCGACCGGCCCGACCCCGAACGGGGTCAGGCCGGTCGCGTGTAGACCAGCGAGTAGCGCCAGAACAGCAGCCGCCGCAGACGTGCGCCGGGCAGCACCTCACCGGCCTCCTCCGCGATCTCGCGCAGGCCCGTCCGCGGGTCGCGCACCGGCATCTCGGCGGTGGGCCCCACCTCGTGCGGGTTCGGCGTGCCGGTGAGTGCGCGGCCCAGCCGCAGGCCGAGTCCGACCGCCCACTGCGGGCCCAGCGCGGCCAGGCCGGTCGCGACGTCGGCGGCGTCCCTCTCGGCGTACAGGCCGAGGACGGCCAGCGTGCCGCCGGGGGCCAGGGCGGCGGCCATCCGTTCGAGCGAGGGCCCGAACGGCATGTGGTGGATGCTGGCGATCGAGCTGACGAACCCGTACCCCCCGGGACGCGGCTCCGTCTCCTCCAGCGCGGCCACGCGGTAGTGGACCGGCAGCCGGGCGGGCGTGCGTTCACGGGCCATGGAGATCATCCGCGGTTCGGGGTCGATCGCGTCGACGGCGATCCCGCGGGAGGCCAGGGACCTGGCGAACCTGCCGCCGCCGCACCCGACGTCGAGCGCTCGGGTGCAGTGCGGGGGCACGTGGCGGAGGAGGTGTTCGTGGTAGTGGCTGTTGTGGTCCCAGGAGATGCCCACGGGACCCGGGGGAAGGACTGGACCCATGGGCCCGAAGGCTATCCGGCCTGGCGCTTGGCCTCCAGTGCCTCCATGGCGGCGACGGCGGTGGCCACGGTCTGGTGGACCGGGACCTGGCGGTGCAGGCCGACCAGGCGGACGACCTTGGTGACGCGTTCGTTCAGAGCGGCCAGCGCCAGCGAGCCGCCCAGTTCGCGGACGGTCCTGTAGGCGTTGATGATGACGTTCAGACCGCTGGAGTCCATGAAGTCCAGAGCGGACAGGTCCAGGATCAGCCAAGGACCGTGGTCCTCGACGGCGGACTGGATGTGTTCCTGGAGGTCGGCGGCGGTCGCGATGTCGAGTTCTCCCTCGATCGCGACGATGACGCTGCGGCTCTCCACCCGCGTGCTCAGCCCAAGCCTGTGCACGTTCACTCCTCCCGGCCCCACGTTGAGATGGTGAGGGGTCCCTTCGCTTAACCATACGCAGACCGGCGGACCACGCCCACCCGGACCGGCGCCACTCCCACAGAGCCGGTCCGACGTCAGGGGGGAGCGTACGGTACGTCCGCGAGCCTGGTAAGTCGTTGGACACACACGGTATAAGCGAACCGCCCGTTCGGGAATGGCATAGCGGAAGAAATTTTCGCCTCCTGGGCACGAACTCGGCGGTGAGTGCCCGTTATATACCGTTGCCACCGGGACATTTCATGACATGGGGTGCGCCGTGGACGCCCGGGCAACGCCGCACGGCCGCACAGCCGTCACCGGGCGTTCACCCGACGGACCGAACCCGCGCCCCGACCGGGGCAGGCGGCCCGCACCCCGGCCCCGGGCCGCCACCGCGTTCACCCGACGGACGGATCCGGGCCCCGGGAAGCCTCCGCGCCGTGCTCGGGCCCGGCGGCGCCACCGCGTTCACCTGTCGGCTCCGATCCCCGCACCGCGCCGCCTCCGGGTCCGCCCTCCGGACGGGACCCGCGGTCCCGGAGGAAGGAGTCGAGCAGCGTGCGCGCGGCGAGGGTCGCCGTGGTCTCCCCCGACCGCACCCGCTCCTCCGTCCCCGGCAGGAGCGAGGCCACCCGGGGATCGCGCAGGAACGCGTCCATGAGCTGGTCGCGGACCTGGTCCCACATCCAGCTGACCCCCTGGCGGCTGCGGCGCTCGGCCAGCGCGCCGTCGCGCTCCAGCACCGCGCGGTGCCGGGTCACGGCGTCCCAGACCTCGTCGAGCCCGTCGCCGGTCAGGCCGCTGCACGTGAGCACCGGGGGACGCCAGTCGGGGTGCGCGGGCTGGAGCAGCCGCAGCGCCCGCGACAGCTCGCGCGCCGCCCTGCGCGCGTCGTCGGCGTGCGGCCCGTCGGCCTTGTTGACCGCGACCACGTCCACCAGCTCCAGCACGCCCTTCTTGATGCCCTGGAGCTGGTCCCCCGTGCGGGCCAGCGTGAGGAAGCAGAAGCAGTCCACCATGGCGGCGACCGCGACCTCGGACTGGCCGACGCCCACCGTCTCCACCAGGACCACGTCGAACCCGGCCGCCTCCATGAGCAGCATGGTCTCCCGCGTGGCGCGGGCTACGCCGCCCAGGGTCCCCGCCGTGGGCGAGGGCCGGATGAACGCGTCGGGGTCCACCGCCAGGTGCTCCATCCGGGTCTTGTCGCCCAGGATGCTGCCGCCGGTGCGCGTGGAGGAGGGGTCCACCGCCAGCACCGCCACCCGGTGCCCGGCCTTGGTCAGCCGGGTGCCCAGCGCGTCGACGAACGTGGACTTGCCGACGCCGGGTACCCCGGTGATACCCACCCTCCGGGCCCCGCCGGTGTGCGGCAGCAGCCGCACGAGCAGCTCCTGCGCGGCGCGCGCGTGGTCCGGGCGGCGGGACTCCACGAGGGTGATCGCCCGCGCGAGGGTGGGCCGGTGCCCGGCCAGGACCCCCTCGGCGAGGGCGTCCACGTCCACCCGACGGCGTCGCCCCGAACGCCGCGCGCCCGGCACGGAACCCTGCTCCGCCACGCCTGCCTCCCTCTTCCCGGTCCCGGCGCCGCCTCCCGGCCCGGCGGTCGGCGCCCCTCGCGCCCTGCCCTAGCCCAGCCGTTCGTCCAGTTGGTCGAGCAGGTCGACGGCGGCCTCGGCGATGACCGTCCCCGGCGGGAAGATCGCCGACGCGCCCGCCTCACGCAGCGGCGCGAAGTCCGCCGGGGGGATGACCCCGCCCACCACGATCATGATGTCCCCGCGGTCCAGCCGGGCCAGCTCCTCACGCAGCGCGGGCACCAGGGTCAGGTGCCCCGCGGCCAGGGAGGACACCCCGACCACGTGCACGTCGGCCTCCACGGCCTGCGCCGCGACCTCCGCCGGGGTCTGGAAGAGCGGGCCGACGTCCACGTCGAAGCCCAGGTCGGCGAAGGCGGTCGCGATGACCTTCTGGCCCCGGTCGTGGCCGTCCTGGCCCATCTTGGCGACCAGGATGCGGGGTCGGCGGCCCTCGTCCTCGGTGAACTCCTCCACCCGGCGGGTCACGCGCTCCATGAGGTCGGCCGCGTCGGCGCTGCCCTCCGCCTCGTCCCTGTACACACCCTGAATCGTACGGATCTGCCCGGAGTGGCGGCCGAAGACCCTCTCCATGGCGTCGGAGATCTCGCCCACTGTGGCCTTGGCGCGGGCCGCGTCGACCGCCGCCGCCAGGAGGTTGCCCGTCAGCGCCCCGTCCGCCCGGGACCCGCCCCCGGCCGCCTCGGCGAGCGCGTCGAGCGCGGCGCGCACCCGGTCCTCGTCGCGCTCCTCGCGCAGGCGGCGCAGCTTCTCCAACTGCTGGGCGCGCACCCGGGAGTTGTCGACCTTGAGGACCTCGATCTCGTCCGCGCTGTCGGGGCGGTACTTGTTGACGCCGATCACCGGCTGGCGGCCCGAGTCGATGCGCGCCTGGGTGCGGGCGGCGGCCTCCTCGATGCGCATCTTGGGCAGCCCCGCGTCGATAGCGGCGGCCATGCCGCCCGCCTTCTCGACCTCCCGGATGTGCTCCCAGGCCTTGGCCGCCAGCTCCCGAGTGAGGCGCTCCACGTAGTAGCTGCCGCCCCAGGGGTCCACGACGCGGGTGGTGCCCGACTCCTGCTGGAGCAGCAACTGGGTGTTGCGGGCGATGCGCGCGGAGAAGTCGGTGGGCAGGGCCAGCGCCTCGTCCAGGGCGTTGGTGTGCAGCGACTGGGTGTGGCCCTGGGTGGCGGCCATCGCCTCCACGCACGTGCGGGCCACGTTGTTGAACACGTCCTGGGCGGTGAGCGACCACCCCGAGGTCTGGGAGTGGGTGCGCAGGCTCAGCGACTTGTCCCCGGTCGCGCCCAGGTCCCTGACCAGGCGCGCCCAGAGCAGGCGGGCGGCGCGGAGCTTGGCGACCTCCATGAAGAAGTTCATGCCGATCGCCCAGAAGAACGACAGGCGCGGCGCGAACACGTCCACCTCCAGCCCGGAGCGCTGCCCGGCGCGGATGTACTCCACGCCGTCGGCCAGGGTGTAGGCCAGTTCCAGGTCGGCCGTGGCCCCGGCCTCCTGCATGTGGTAGCCGGAGATGGAGATGGAGTTGAAGCGCGGCATACGCTGCGAGGTGTAGGCGAAGATGTCGGAGATGATCCGCATCGAGGGCCGAGGCGGGTAGATGTAGGTGTTGCGGACCATGAACTCCTTGAGGATGTCGTTCTGGATGGTCCCCGACAGCTTCTCCGGCGGAACGCCCTGCTCCTCTGCGGCCACGATGTAGAGCGCCAGGACCGGCAGCACCGCGCCGTTCATGGTCATGGACACGCTCATCCCGTCCAGCGGGATCCCGTCGAACAGCTGGCGCATGTCGTAGATGGAGTCGATGGCCACGCCCGCCATGCCGACGTCGCCCGCCACCCGGGGGTGGTCGGAGTCGTAGCCCCGGTGGGTGGCCAGGTCGAAGGCGACCGACAGGCCCTTCTGCCCGGCGGCCAGGTTGCGCCGGTAGAAGGCGTTGGACTCCTCGGCGGTGGAGAACCCGGCGTACTGGCGGATGGTCCACGGCTGGTTGACGTACATGGTCGGGTAGGGCCCGCGCAGGTAGGGCGGGATGCCGGGCAGCCCGTCCACGAAGTCCAGGCCCGCGCGGTCGGCGGGGGTGTACAGCGGCTTGACGCCGATGCCCTCGGGGGTCTCCCACTCCAGGGCGTCGGCGGCCTTGCCGGTCCCGGCCTCCAGCGCTGTGTGCCAGGCGGCGTGTCCGGAGGCGGTGTCGCCCTGGAAGGCGGGGAGCCGCGGCGGGACGTCGGAGAAGTCGGGGATCATGCGTGCGCCCCCTCGGCAGTGGCGGACGGTGCCGGCGGATCGGCGATCAGGACGTCGACCAGGTCGGTGAGGAGGGCGACGGCGTCGCACCCCCGGTGGGCGAAGGCGTCGACCCCGGCCTCGCGGTAGGAGTCGTTGGGCGCGCCCGCGAGCAGGACCCGGAGGGCCCCCGCGCGCCTGAGCGCCCGTGCGGCGTCCTCGGCCTGCTCGGCGTAGACCGCGTCGGAGGAGCAGAGCACGGCGACGCGGCTGCCCGAGGCGGCGAAGGCCTCCGCGACGGCGGTGGCGCCGTCGAGCGGGCCGGGTTCGTGTGAGGCGACGCCGCCCGCGGCGAGCAGGTTGGCCGCGAAGGACGCGCGGGCCGTGTGCGCGGCGACCGGTCCCAGCGTGGCGAGGAAGGCGGTGGGCCGCCGTCCGGTGTCTCCCGCGCGGGCGTCGCTGCGGTCGCGCAGCGCCTCGTAGTCCTCGGCGTAGCGGCGCACCGGGAAGCCGCCGGGGACCGGGGCCGGCGGCCGCGAGGGGTCGGCGGGCCGCACCAGAGGGACCTCTTCGGCGTCGGGGAACTCGCTGACGCCGGTGAGCGGGGAGCGCCGGTGGGCGAGGTCGAGGCGTCGGCGCGTCCACACCGCGTCCACGCGCTCGCGCAGCAGGCCGTGCTCCACGGCCTCGGCGGCCCCGCCCGCGGCCTCCAGTTCCCGGAAGAACGCCCAACCCGCCCTGTACAGGTCGCGGGTGAGCGCCTCGACGTAGAAGGAGCCCCCGGCGGGGTCGATGACCCGTGCCAGGTGGGACTCCTCGATGAGCAGGGACTGGGTGTTGCGGGCGATGCGGCGGGCGAAGTCGTCGGACAGGCCCACGGCGGAGTCGAAGGGGGCGGCGGTGACCGCGTCGGCTCCCCCGACTCCGGCGGCGAAGCAGGCCACGGTCGTGCGCAGCATGTTCACGTGGGGATCGCGCCGGGTCGTCATCGCCTCGGAGGCTGCGGCGTGCAGTCGCATGGCGCGCTGGTCGGCGGGCACCCCGCAGGCGTCGAGGACCTGGTCCCACATGGCGCGGACGGCGCGCAGCTTGGCGATGACGCCGAACTGGTCGGCGTTCGCGGCCAGGCGGAACTCGATCCGCCGCACGGCGTCGGGCAGGTCCATCCCGGCGGCGTGCAGGGCGCGCAGGTAGGCGGTCCCCGAGGCGACGGCGAAGCCGAGCTCTTGGGCGTCGGAGCCGCCCGCGTTGTGCACGAGGCGGCCGTCGGCGACGAGCAGTCCCAGGCCGGGGCGTCCGCGGGCCAGCTCCGAGGCCAGGCGTGCGGGGTCCGTGACGTCGGGCCGCTCGCCCGCCAGGGCAGCGGTGCCGAGGGGATCGATGCCCAGGTGGGAGGTGATCCGGCCGTCGGGGACGCCCGCGTCGGTGTGGGCGTCGAGCAGCGCGGTGGCGGCGTCGGCGTAATCGGCCCCGGCGTTTAGGACCACGGGCGCGAGGTCGAGGTAGACGTCGCTGAGGGCCTGGCCGAGCGCGGAGACGGGCAGGCCGGTGCCGCCGACGGCGATCCACAGCGAGCCGACGCCGTTCATGAGGTCGGCGTGCAGGCGCCGCCGCAGGACGGCCGGGTCGGCGTCGGTGTGGCGGGCGCGGATGTCCCAGCCCTCGGGGACCGACCCGCCGGGCCGGTGGCCCCGGGTGAAGGGGGGCAGCCCCGGGAAGCCGGGTTCGGCGGCCGGGGGGTCGGATGTGTAGAGGGGCTCGATGTCGAACCCGTCGTAGGTGTGCGTGGCCAGTACCGACTCGGGTGTGTCGGCGAGCCGGTCCTCGGGGACACCGCTCTTGCGCAGCACCCCCGCCACGAGTTCGCGCCACCGCTGGTGTGTGGCGGCGGGGAACCCGTCGGCCGGGTTGGGGGCGCCGGATCCGGCGGCCCCGCTCTCAGGGACGTCCATATAGTGGATGGTAGAGAATCGCGTTCGGTCGCGCCGCCCCGGGGGTGTGGGGCACGGCACACCGCGTGTCGGGCCGGATCAGCCGGAGGAGGCGCCGGACCCTCCCCCCGTCCCGGGGTGTTCGGCTCAGCGCCCCTTGCGGGGGTCCACGCCCCCCGGGGCGGGCCGGGCGCGCGTGGGCGCGTCTTCGCCCCGCCGGTGACGGTGCGCGCGAACCGCTCCCCCGCGTCGTCCGACGCTCCGGGAGGCCCCGCGCGGCCCCCCGTCCGCGGACGCCGTGGGGCGCCCGGCCCCGTCGCCGCCGGTTCCGTTCCGGCCCCGACCGCATGCGCGGCCCCGAACGACACGGCAGGGGAGACGGCGGAGTCCACCGTCGACTGAGGCGGGCACGGCGGGTACGCGATCGGAAGGGTACGGGCGATCCACTGAGGGGCCCGGGCGGCCGGGATCGGCCCGCCGGGGCCGGGGACGCGGCGCACGCGCACGGCCGCGAGGGGTGCGCGCTTCCGTGCCTGCTCACAGCGGGGGCGGAAGCCCCGGAGGGCTTGGGCGCCTCAGGGGTTCCGCACTTCACCGAAGTGTCACCACACGCGCTCTTTCAGTGAAGTGGAACACACTCCTGGTATTCGGTGAACCGACGGAGGGTGACGGGAGTCGGATTGGCGGGCCACCCCATGCTTTTCACGGTCCACGGCATCCCCCCAACCCCCATCAAGGACGAAAAGGACAGAGATGCCCTTCTTCCCCCCTCACGGCCGCTTCGCCCTTACCCCGGCGGTCTCCCTCTCGCTCGTGTTCGCCCTGTCCGCCTGTGGCGGCGGGGAGGACCCCGCGGAGGCCTCGTCGCCCTCGGAAGAGGCCGTCGAGGAGACCACCGCCGCGGAGGGCACTCCGCCGGAGGCGCTGTCCCAGGAGGAGCTCGCCGGGCTCCTCGTCGAAGCCCCCGTTCCCGTCTCCAGACCACAGGTGGACGAGTCCGCCCTGCCAGCCGAGCCCGAGTCCTCCGCGTCGGTGTCCGAACGGGCGGCCTGGGCCCTGCTGACGGAGGTGACCCGCAAGGCCTCCCGGGTCGATCCGGGCGCCGCCGCCGCGTGTCCCGAACAGATGACGGAACCCGTCGAACCGGGTCTGAGCTGCACCCTCACCTACGGCGGCCTGGACATGCAGTTCCCGGTCCTGTCCGGGGACGGCGGCGCCGCCTTCCGGTTCGAGTACCCGGAACTGCCCACCGTCCGCGAGGTCGTCGAGGACACCATCCGCTTCGACCACGGCGTGGAGGCGGTGTACTGCGACATGGACGACGTCGTGGCCGTCGAGCCGGGCGCGGAACGGGCCCCCTACCTCTGCTACGCCCGGGACGGAGGACTCGCGGGGTCGGACTCCCCGGAGGACGCCGTCTCCCCCTACGAGGTCTTCGTGCTCATAGGGGGGACCCTGGCCACCTACCAGTACCTGGACGCGGAGTAGCGGCCGGGCCCGCCGGGGGAGGACGACGTGCCCTTCACACCCAGCCATGTCGCGGCGGTCCTGCCCCTGGCGCGCACCCGGCTGCCCCCGGCGGCCCTGCTCGTCGGGTCGGTGGCGCCGGACCTGCCGTACTACCTGCCGCTGCCCGTGGCCGCGGCGACCACGCACGGTCCCGCCGGGCTGTGGCTGGACGTGCTGCTCGGCGGCGCCGTGCTGGCGCTGTACGCGTACGTGCTCCGGCCACCGCTGCACGCGCTGGCCGGAGGGGTCCCGGCACCGCGTGCCCGGGCTCCCCGATCGGCGCGGGAGGCGGTACGGGTCGCCGCGCTGACCGCCGCGGCGCTGGCGGTGGGCTCGGTCACGCACATGGCCTGGGACTCCTTCACCCAGACGGGCGGGGCCCTGGTGCGGGCCTGGCCGCTGCTGAGCACCCCGGTGGCGGGCCCGCACCTGCTCTACAACGTGCTGATGTACGCGAGTTCGGCGGGCGGCCTGGCCGCCCTGGCCTGGTGGGTCCACCGCG
>NZ_LEKI01000196.1:0-9012 GCF_001029525.1 Nocardiopsis sp. RV163
GTCCTCGGCGCAGGTCCAGACCCTGGCCGGGTACTACTCGCCCGGCGACTACCTGGTGGTCAGCCCCGTGGAGGGCCTGCCCGCCCCGGTGGTGGCGTCGGGCGGGACAGGCCTGATCATCGGGGCCGTGGCCCTGGTCGTCATCCTCATGCTGGGCGGCGCGGTCGCCTCGGTGCGGCTGTTCTCCGGCGGCGGCGCCTCCGCAGAGGGCGTCGGCGAGGTGCGGTACTACGAGGGCCTGTCCAGCGAACACGTGGACGAGGGCGAGACCGTCGACTACGGGATGTTCCCGCCCGCGGGCGGGCCGCACTACCCGATCTGGCAGGACTGCGGCGTCTACGACCGGCCCCTGCGCGCGGAGTACGTCGTGCACGCCCAGGAGCACGGCGCCGTGTGGATCGCCTACGACCCCGGGCTGTCCTCGGCGCAGGTCCAGACCCTGGCCGGGTACTACTCGCCCGGCGACTACCTGGTGGTCAGCCCCGTGGAGGGCCTGCCCGCCCCGGTGGTGGCGTCGGCCTGGGGCTCCCAGATCCTGTTGGAGGACCCCGCGGACCCGCGCCTGGCGGAGTACCTGGTGGAGTTCGTCCAGGGCGAGAACACCCCCGAGCCGGGCGCGCCGTGCAGCGACGGCCACTCCGGAACCGAGTCCGACCCCGCGGGGGAGTCCGGGACCGCCGCGGCGCGGTACTCCGGCCCGCGGACCTGAGCGCAGCGGGCCTCCCGCCGCGCCGTCCGGCCGCGTCCCCTGTGGTCGCCGTGCTGCGGCCCGGCCTCCCCCGGCCGGGGCGCGCTCAGCCCGGCAGGGCGTACCGGCCGTCGTCCAGGGGGTCCACCAGGCCGTCGGACACCAGCGCGTCCAGGGCCCGCTCGCGCTGGACGCGGTCGTCCCAGACCACGTCCAGCGCGCCCTTGGGCACCGGGTGGGCGGAGTCGCGCAGCACCGCCAGCAGCCGTCCGCGTACCTGCCGGTCGGTGCCCGCGTAGGTCTGGCCGCGCCGGGGCGGACCGTCGTAGGCGGGCTTGCCCGCGAGCCGCCAGGCGCACTGGTGGGCGATCGGGCAGTCCGCGCACGCGGGCGTGCGCGCGGTGCACACCAGCGCCCCCAGCTCCATGACGGCCACGCCCCAGCGGGCGGCCACCGGGGGCGCGGACGGCAGCAGGGACTCGGCGAGAGCGGTCTCCGCCTTCGTCTGGGTTTTCGGCGGGTACTGGACCCCGGTTTCGGCTCTTGCCAGGACACGTCGAACGTTCGTGTCCAGAATGGCGTGCCGCTGACCGAAGGCGAAGCTCGCCACCGCCGCCGCGGTGTAGGAGCCCACGCCCGGTAGGGACAGCAGGGTGGCGTGGTCCTCCGGGACCCGCCCGCCGTGTTCCCCCGTGATCGCCACCGCGCACGCGTGCAGGCGCAGCGCCCTGCGCGGGTAGCCGAGCCGGTTCCACATGCGCACGGCCTCCCCGGAGGGCTCCCGCGCCAGGTCGGCCGGGGCGGGCCAGCGCTCCATCCATGCGCTCCAGGCGGGCAGGACGCGCACCACGGGCGTCTGCTGGAGCATGATCTCGCTGACCAGGATCGACCACGGTGAGGCGTCGGGCCGTCGCCAGGGGAGATCGCGGGCGTGGCTCTCGTACCACGCCAGAACCGGGGTGCTGTAAGGGTTATCGCTCATCTTTAACTGGGAATCGGCGGGTTGAGTAGGTGAGGTACACGCAAAACCGCAATACTACGGCGCATGGCGTCAAGTACCGGACAACCAGGAGCCGTCAGCCGCGAGACCTACTGGAAGCGGCGAGCCTTCGTGCTGGCCGGGGCCCTGTTGTTGCTCGCGCTCATCGCGTACGCCTGCCGCCCCTCCGGGGAGGAGAGCGGCGAGCCGACCCGCTCGGACGCGGGCATCGAGGCCTCACCCAGTGTCTCACCCACGGAGCCCTCCGCGGACGCGAGCGAGGAACCCGGGGCCGATCCTTCCGAGGGGGCGCGGGAGAGCGCCGACCCCTCCGAGGACGCTGAGGACTCCGAGGGCTCCGGCGGCTCCGCGGCCGGCGACGGCGACTCCGCCGGGGGCGGGGAGGACGGAGAGGTGCCCGCTCCGGAGCGCCCAGAGGACGCCTGCCGCCCGCAGGACGTCGTGGTGACCTTCGAGTACGCGGAGGAGGACCAGGAGGTCTACGGAGCCGGCGCCGACCCGGGCTTCAAGATCACCGTGGTCAACACCGCCGAGCAGACCTGCACCGTGGACATGGGCGGCGAGGCCATGGAGATCCGTATCCACTCGGGCGACGACCGGATCTTCTCCACCGCCGACTGCGCGGAGGACCGGAGCGCGGAGAAGCGCCAGATCAGCAGGGGCGTCCCGCACGAGTACACGTTCACGTGGGAGCGGATGCGCTCCTTCGAGGACTGCCGGGGCACCGACGCCTCCGCCCAGCCCGGCTGGTACCGGGCCAACCTGCACGGGGACTACGCCGGGGACCAGCCCGAGCTCCCCTTCCAGCTCAAGTCCTGAGCTGACGCACGACACGGGGCCGGGAGTGTGCGCCGCTCCCGGCCCCGGCGTGTGCGCGCCGCCCGGTGCGGGGTGTCGCGGCGCGGAGGGGCCCCTTTACGACATCGGTGTTCGCAGGTAGCCTTCCTGCGGTTGGGAGCGCTCCCAAGCGGGCGCTCCCCACGGGAGTGCCCGCTCTCGTCCCCGACAGGGCCCCGCGGAACTGACGGTCGTCCGCCACGGACGGAGCGCGTTCGCCGCCGACGCCCAGCCGCTGGACGGCCGACGCCGGGGAAGACCCGCGGTCCGACGGCTACGGGCTCGTGGGGCACCTGGCGGGGGTTTCCCGGCGGTAGTGACGGGAAATCCGTCATAGCACCGCATTCTCTTCTTATCGCCCAAGATTCGGGTCGGGCCGCAACCCTGTTGCGGGGAAATTCAGGCGACCTCGCGGAAAAGCGACAGCTTCCCGTAATGCTTCGATTACCATCCGTGATGTCTGGAATCCGCACGTCCCTGGAGGCTGTCGTGAATCGCATCGTCCCGGCCCTGGCCGCCGCTTCCGTCCTCGCGTTGGCGCTCACCGCGCCCGCGCACGCCGCCGAGGCCGCGCAGACCGGTGAGAACGGCTACATCCTGCGCGTCCACAGCCTCACCACCGGTGAGACGCGGGAGGTCACGCTGGTGTGCGCGCCCGTCGCCGCGGGCACGCACCCCAGAGCCGCCGAGGCCTGCGAGGCCATCGCCGAGGCCGGTTCGCTGGCGGCGGTCGAGGGCCGGGAGCGGCCCTGCACGTTCGTCTACGACCCGGTGGTCGCCGTGGCCTACGGCACCGAGGACTACCGCGAGGAGTTCTCCAACGAGTGCGTCCTCGTGAGCGAGAAGGGCGCGGTCTTCGACTTCTGACGCGCCGGTCCGCGGCGGTCCGCGCTCAGTCGCCGTCCCGGGGGGCGCGGGCCCGCCGCGACCGCCGCGCCACCCGGTTCAGGGCCTCGCTCAGCTCCTCCACCTCGTGGACGCGGATGCCCGGCACCGGGTCGCCGAAGTGCTTGGGCACGACCGCCTCGGTGAAGCCGAGGCGCTGAGCCTCCGTCACCCGGCGCCGCACGCCGCTCACGGTGCGCACGTCGCCCGCCAGGCCCACCTCGCCGATCGCGATGAAGCCGACGGGCAGCGCGACGTCGTTGTTGGAGCTGGCCGCCGCCATCGCCAGCGCCAGGTCCACGGCGGGCTCGGTCAGCTTCACGCCGCCCACCGTGGACGCGTACACGTCCATGTTGGCCAGCTTCATGCCCGTGCGCTTCTCCAGTACCGCCAGGATCATGTTCACCCGCGATGTGTCCAGGCCCGAGGTGGCCCGGCGCGGCGCGGGCAGCGGGGTCGGCGCGACCAGGGCCTGGACCTCGGTGATCAGCGGACGCCGCCCCTCCAGGGTGACGGTGACGCACGTGCCCGGCACCGGGTCGGTGCGCTCGGTGAGGAACAGCCCGCTCGGGTCGGGCAGGCCGACGATGCCGGACTCGGTCAGCTCGAAGCAGCCGATCTCGTCGGTGGGCCCGTAGCGGTTCTTGACCGCGCGCAGCAGCCGCAGTTGGGAGTGGCGCTCGCCCTCGAAGTGCAGCACCACGTCCACCAGGTGCTCCAGCATCCGCGGGCCGGCGATGGACCCGTCCTTGGTGACGTGTCCGACGAGCACGGTGGCGATCCCGCGCTCCTTGGCGATCTGGATCAGCGCGCCGGTCACCTGGCGGATCTGGGTGACGCCGCCCGGGACGCCGGTGGTGTCGGGGGAGACCATGGTCTGCACCGAGTCCACGATGAGCAGCCGGGGGCCGACCGCGTCCACGTGGCTGGCCAAAGCGGCGATGGAGGTCTCGGCGGCCAGGTAGAGCTTGTCGGAGAGCGCGCCGAGCCGCTCGGCGCGCAGCCGCACCTGCCCGGCCGACTCCTCCCCGGTCACGTACAGCACGGGGCCCTCGGCCGCGCGCATCGCGGCGACCTCCAGCAGGAGGGTGGACTTGCCCACGCCGGGCTCACCGGCGAGCAGCACCACTCCGCCCGGGACCGCGCCGCCGCCCAGGACCCGGTCGAGTTCGTCGACGCCGGTGGGGACGGCCTCGGCGCTCTCCACGCTGATCTCGGTGATGGGCCGGGCCCGGGAGGTGACGGGCGCGGGCGCGACGGCGGAGGGCGCGGGGGCGCCCGCCTCCTCGACCGTGCCCCAGGCCTGGCACTCGCCGCAGCGGCCCACCCACTTGAGGGTGCTCCATCCGCACTCCGCGCACCGGAACGTGGTCTTCGCTGCCTTCGCCATGGTGGCCACGCTAGCGGCTTCCTGGGACAACCCCGTCGCGAGGAGTAAACGGACCTTTCGGAGACACATGAAAGTTACCTACGAGTTAGGCACCTTATCCCGTAGGTCGTGTTAAAGAATTCCTAGGGTCCGACAGCTCCAACGCCCCCGCTCCATGGAGAGGAAGCCCGCGTGCTCCGTACATCCGCCACCGCCGCGCCCCGATCCCCGCGCCGTGCCCTGGTCCCCGTGGCCGTCGCCGCGCTGAGCGCGTCCCTGGTCGCCGCGCCCGCCGCCGCCGAGACCGCGCAGGCGCCCGCCTTCGACAGTTACGTCTCCCTCGGCGACTCCTTCGTCGCCGGTCCGCTCATCAGGGAGGAGAGGGTCAGCAGCAGCATGCCGCTGCTGGGCTGCCTGCGCACGTCCAACAACTACCCCACGATGCTCGCCGAACGGATGGGCATCACCGACTTCACGGACGCCAGCTGCTCGGGCGCGGTCGTCAACGACCTCTACGAGCCGCAGTTCGACGACACGCCGCCCCAGCTCGACGCCCTGACCCCGGAGACCGACCTGGTCACGGTCGGGATCTCGGGCAACGACTTCGGCTTCTCCGAGGTGCTCCTGGAGTGCGCCAAGCAGAGCCTGAGCAACCCGCTGGGCGACCCGTGCGCCGAGCACTACGGCGACGAGCTCGACCAGCGCGTCGAGGACCTGCGCCCGGAGGTCGCGGGCGTCTACGCCGACATCGCAGAGCGCAGCCCCGACGCCACGGTCCTGGCCGTGGGCTACCTCCAGATCCTGCCCGAGAGCAGGGGCTGCTGGCCGAGCACGCCCATCGCGTGGGGCGACGTGCCCTTCCTGGACCGGGCGCAGACCGCGCTGAACGCGATGATCGCCGAGGAGGCCGAGGCCCGGGGTGCGGTCTTCGTGGACGTCTTCGAGCGCGGCCACGACGTCTGCCAGTCCTCCGACACCCGCTGGGTGGAGGGCCTGATCCCCGAGAACGGGGCACCGGTGCACCCGAACTTCCTCGGTATGCGGGCCACGGCCGACTTCGTGGGAGCGGAGCTGGGGGTCCCCGCGCCCGTGGACGACGCCGCGTAGCCCGGGGTGACCGGCCGCCGGGGGGAGTCCGTTCGATGGTGACCTGGGTGCTTTCGCCCGCCGAAGGTCAAGGACTCTTTACCGTCTTTGGCGGCTGCTCGCGCTACGGAGAGTGACATAACTCGTGGTCTGTGTGACGAATGGTGAGGGCGTCGCGACAGGGAGATCCGCGTCACAGTGACGTGGGCGCCGCGACGCTCCGAGCGAGAGCTGGAGAGCCACCGTCATGCGAATACCGCGACACCACGAGCGAAGGCAGGCCTGTCGTCCCACGGACCCGGGGCGGCAGGCCTCGTCCGTTCCTCCCCGCAGGAGCGGCGGGTGCGCGCTCGCCGCCGCGGCGCTCACCGCCGCCCTGACCGCCGGCGCGGCGCCCGCGCTCGCCCATCCGGTCCAGTCCCCGCAGCCGCTGGGACCGGCGCAGCAGGCCGCACCCGCCGCACCGGATTCCGCCGGACCCCGGCGCGTCCACATGTCGCTGTCCAGGTCGACGCTTGAGGACGCCATCAGCGCCGCCGAGTCCAAGAAGGGCACCCCCTACCGCTGGGGAGGCACCGGCCCCAACGGCTTCGACTGCTCGGGGCTCGTCCAGTGGGCCTACAAGCAGGCCGGTGTGGAACTGCCCCGCATCGCCCACGACCAGGTCGGCGCCGGGTCCCGGGTCTCCTACTCCAGAGCCCGCCGGGGCGACATCCTGTACTGGGCCGACAGCGGCGGCTACGCCTACCACGTCGCCATCTACCTCGGTCGCGGGCGCATGATCGACGCGCCGAACTCCGGGGACCACGTCCGTGAGCGGGACGTCCACAAGCACGGTCTCGCGGGCGCCGTACGGCTGTGAGACGGGCGGGCCTCGCGCAGCGCGCTGACGGCCGCCCCACGCGTCCCGGGGAGTGACCCCGGCCGCGTCCGACCGCCCCGACGACGTGGCGGTCGGCGACCACGAACCGGGGCTCCGCGGGTGCACCCGCGGGCCCTCCCGACACCGCCTCGCGACCGGCGCCCGCACCCTCCGCGGGGCAGGGCGCGGGGAGAACGGCACGCCGCGTTCACGCGGGCGGTACGCATAGGGGGCGTGTTAGCGCATACTCTGGTGGGCGTGAGCCCTATCCAGGTCCCAGACGCGCCCGTCGTCCTGTCGTCGGCGTCGGTCTACCCGGAGAAGACCCCGGCCGCCTTCGAGATCGCCGCGAAGCTGGGGTACGACGGCGTGGAGGTGCTCGTCTCCTCCGATCCGGCAAGCCAGGACACCGACCTCCTGCGGCGCCTCTCGGACTACCACCAGATCCCCGTCACCGCGGTCCACTCGCCCTGCCTGGTCCTGACCCAGCGGGTATGGGGCAGGGAGCCCTGGGGCAAACTCGTCCGCTCCAAGGAGATGGCCGAGGCCCTGGGCGCCAAGACGATCGTGGTGCACCCCGCCTTCCGATGGCAGCGCGACTACGCCCGGGAGTTCGAGGCCGGTATCTCCCGCATGCAGGACGAGACCGACGTCGTCTTCGCCGTGGAGAACATGTACCCGGTGCGCGTGCGCGACCGCGAGGTCGTCCCCTACGCGCCGAGCTGGAATCCTCTCGACCGGGACTACCCCGACGTCACGCTCGACCTGTCGCACACCGCCATGTCCGGCTCCGACGCCATGGACATGGCCAAGCGCCTGGGGGACCGCCTCTCCCACATCCACGTGGCCGACGGCATCGGCGGCCAGAACCTCGACGAGCACCTCATCCCCGGGCGCGGACGCCAGCCGGTGGGCGAGCTGCTGGAGTACCTCGCCGGAACCGGCTTCGGGGGCCAGTTGGTCCTGGAGGTCAGCACCCGCAAGGCCCCGGACCGCCAGGCGCGCATGCGCGAGTTGGCCGAGGCCCTGGCCTTCACCCGGCTGCACTTCGCCCGGACCGGGGGCCCCGGCGACCGTCCGCGCGACCGCCGCGAGCGCATCGCGCTGCTGCGCCGCACCCCCTCGGCGCCGCCCCGACGCTTCGCCGTCGACGAGGGCGGCACCGTGGACGACAAGGGCACCGTCGACCCCGAGTGAGGTCCTGGTGTCCACACAGTGGGATCCGGTGTCCACGCGGGGGCGCCGGTGCCGTTAGCGTGGGGGTATCCGCAGGAAGGACCCTTCATGATCGCCATCATCGGTGCCGGGAAGATGGGCGAGGCTCTGCTCGCCGGAATGCTGGCCACGGGCCACGCGCCGGAGGACGTCCTCGTCACCGAGCCGCGCGAGGAGCACGCCGGGGAGCTGCGCGCCCGCTACGGGATCGAGGTGGTTCCGGCCGCGGACGCGGCCAAGCGCGCCGACACCCTCCTGCTCGCGCTCAAGCCCCAGGACATGGTGGCGCTGCTGGACGACCTGGCGCCGCGACTGTCCTCCTCCTGCCTCGTGATCTCCGTGGCGGCCGGGATCACCACCGCCGTGCTGGAGGAGCACCTGCCCTCCGGGACCCCCGTCGTCCGGGCGATGCCCAACACGCCCGCCCTGATGGGGCAGGGGATGACCGCGATCGCGGGCGGAGTCCACACCGGTGAGGACCACCTGGACCGCGCCGAGGCGCTGCTGGGCACGGTCGGCGAGGTCATCCGCGTGGGCGAGCAGCACATGGACACCGTCACCGCCATCTCCGGCAGCGGCCCCGCCTACTTCTACTTCATCGCCGAGACGATGATCGAGGCCGGTGTGGCGATGGGGATGCCGCGCGCCACCGCGCAGAAGCTGGTCGGCCAGACCATCACGGGCGCCGCCGCCATGCTCAACGGCTCGGGTGAGCACCCGGTCGTGCTGCGCGAGGCCGTCACCTCGCCGGGCGGCACCACCGCCGCCGCGCTGCGCGAGCTGGAGCGGCACGGCGTGCGCACGGCCTTCACCGACGCCATCGAGGCGGCCCGGGACCGCAGCGACGCGCTCTCCGGAAGCTGACGCGCCGCTCGGTGCCGGCGGTGTGGCGCACGAGGGGAGATGGCCGGAAGCGGCCCGTCTCGCGGGGTCCGATGTCGGGGGACCTGGGTAATGTCTTCGGTGAAGGGTGTACACGGCCCCCTCGGTCCCGCACGCGCGGGATCTCCCCCATCTCCTGATTCCAGGGTCCTCCATGCTCCCGTAGGCGGCGACGGCCTCTGAGGGGC
>NZ_LEKI01000197.1:0-8924 GCF_001029525.1 Nocardiopsis sp. RV163
ACGTCATCAACTTCATCCAGAAGTAGGCCGTGTCGGGCGGCGGGACGGGGTGGGTCCCGCCGCCCCGAACGGCCTACTTCTGGATGAAGTTGATGACGTCCTGGACCGTCTTGAGGTCCTTGAGCTGGTCGTCCGGGATCTCCACGCCGAACTTGTCCTGGGCGGCGACGGCGATCTCCACCATGGACAGCGAGTCGATGTCCAGGTCGTCGACGAAGCTCTTGTCCGGGGTGACCTCGGAGGGCTCGGTCCCGACGATCTCCTCGATGATCTCGCCGAGGCCCTTGAGGATCTCCTGCTCGCTCTGCTGGGACTGGCTCTGCTGGGACATGTCGTCTTTCTCCTTGCTCGGTGATTCGTGTCGGCTCGGGGACACCACGTGAGCCGCGGGCTCGCGGACCCGGTCGGCGTGGTGTGACCGCGGGTTCGGGCGGGTGCTCAGGGGATGCGGATCACCTGGGCGGCGTAGACCAGCCCCGCCCCGAAGCCCAGGGTGAGTACGGTGCTCCCCGACGGCAGCTCCCCGCGTCCGATCATTCGCGAGAGAGCGAGAGGGATGGACGCGGAGGAGGTGTTGCCAGCGGTGACGATATCGCGGGCCACGAGTGCCTGGGGCGCGCCCAGCTTCTTGGCGATGGCCTCCACGATGCGCAGGTTGGCCTGGTGCGGGACGAAGGCGGTCAGCTCAGAGGGCTCCACACCCGCCTTCTCCATCGCCTCCAGGGCCACCTTGTACAGCTCGGTGGTGGTCCAGCGGAAGACCGCCTGGCCCTCCTGCCAAAGGTACTTGCCCTCGCGCAGGTGGATCTTGGCGGCCCGCTCTCCGGAGGAGCCCCACACCACCGGACCGATGCCCTGCTCCTCGGAGGCGGAGACGACCGCGGCCCCGGCGCCGTCGGCGAAGATCACACAGGTGCCGCGGTCGTCCCAGTCCACCCAGTCGCTGAGCTTCTCCGAGCCGATCACCAGCACGTTGCGGGAGCTGCCGCCGCGGACCATGTCCGCGGCCACGCCCAGGGCGTAGCAGAAGCCCGCGCAGGCGGCGTTGAGGTCGAAGGCGCCCGGGGCGGTGATGCCCAGCTTGGCGGCGACGGTGGCGGCGGTGTTGGGGATCTGGTCCTGAACGGTGCAGGTGGCCACGATCACCAGGTCGATGTCCTCGGGGGACAGGCCGCTGGCGGCCAGGGCCTTGCCGCCCGCCGCCACGGCCATGCTGGTCACGGTGTCCTCGGGGCCCGCGATGCGCCGCTCCCGGATGCCCACCCGGCTCTGGATCCACTCGTCGCTGGTGTCGACGCGCTCTTCGAGGTCGGCGTTGGTCACGACCCGGGAGGGCTGGTACTCGCCGAAGGCGGTGATCGCCGCGCCTCCGAGAGCTCTCGGGGAGCTGATCATGGTTAGCCTTCCTGGTCGGTGGCCGCGGGGTTCCCGGCGTGCTCCTTGACGAGGGCGCCGGCGCGGTCGAGGTCGTCGGGGGTCTTGACAGCGAGGAGTTCGACCCCGCGCAGGGCGCGCTTGGCCAGGCCGGTGAGCGTGCCCGCCGGTGTGAGTTCGATCATCGCGGTCACGCCCAGGTCGGCCAGGGTCCGCGTGCACGCGTCCCAGCGGACCGGGGAGGAGACCTGCGTGATCAGGCGCTCCAGGTACTCGGGTCCGCTCTCGACCACGGCGCCGTCGGCGTTGGAGAGCAGGCGCACAGTGGGGTCGGAGGGGGACAGGGGGGCCGCGGCCGCCCGCACCCGCTCCACGGCCGGGGCCATGTGCTCGGTGTGGAAGGCGCCCGCGACCGCCAGGGAGCGCAGTCGCGCCCGCTCTGGCGGGTTCTCGGCGAAGGCCGCGAGCTGAGCGGTGGTACCGGCGGCCACGATCTGGCCGGAACCGTTGTCGTTGGCCGCGGTCAGACCGGCGGCGGCGATCGCGGCCAGCACCTGCTCGCGGTCGCCGCCGAGCACGGCGGTCATGCCGGTCTCGGTCCGCGCCGCGGCGTCGGCCATGCCCCGGCCGCGCTCGGCCACCAGGGCCATCGCGTCCTTGGGGGACAGGACGCCGGCGATGGCGGCGGCCGTGAACTCACCGACGCTGTGACCCGCGACGGCGTCCAGCAGGGCGCCCTCGGCGGGCAGCGCGGGTGAGGGGGCGGCCAGGGGGCCGAGCAGGGCGGAGGCCGCGACGAGGCCGGCCCCGACCAGCAGGGGCTGGGCGACCGCTGTGTCGCGGATCTCGTCCGCGTCCGCGGTGGTGCCGTAGCGCACCAGGTCCAGCCCGGCGACCTCGGACCACGCCTCGACCTGCGCGGAGACACCGGGCAGTTCGAGCCACGGGGAGAGGAAGCCGGGAACCTGGGCGCCTTGGCCGGGAGCAACGATTACAAGCACGACATCAACCTTGCCCTGTAGGAGATCACCGGTCAGAGGGGGAGGAGCACGAACTTACTCGACACCGTTTGTTGGGACTCCACAAACCGGTGCCGAACCTGCTCCCGCGGACCCGTGAGCCGGTGGGAGAGGTCACCCTCCGACGGTACGCTGCGCGCGCGCCCGCTCACGCCAGCGGTTTGCGTCCACCGGGGACGCGGGGCGGCCCGCCGGGCCGGTGCCGCGGGATGCGAACCTGGAGAGGTGAACACCGAACCCCACCAGACCCCGGACGACCAGGGCGCAACGGCGGCCCCGGAGGACGCGCACACCTCCGTCCCCACGGAGCAGGAACGCGTGCGCGCCGAGACCGTGCGCCGCCTGGAACGCTCGATGGGCGCGCTCGGCACGGCCGCCGTGGCCCGCATGGAACAGCGCCTGGGCTGGTTCCGCCGGATGTCGGCCGAGGACCGCTCGTGGATCGGCCTGGTCGCCCAGTCCGGGGTGGCCGCCTTCGTCGACTGGTTCCGCAACCCGGTGCGCGGCCGCCCGGCCATCACCGTCGAGGTCTTCGGCACCGCGCCGCGCGAGCTCACGCGCTCGGTCTCCCTCCAGCAGACCGTCGACATGATCCGCGTGGTCATCGACGTGGTCGAGGGCCAGGTGGAGGAGCTGGCCGCCCCCGGCGGAGCCCAGCAGTTGCGCGAGGCCGTGCTGCGCTACACGCGCGAGGTGGCCTTCAGCTCCGCGAAGGTCTACGCGCGCGCCGCCGAGGCGCGGGGGGCGTGGGACGCGCGCCTGGAGGCCCTGATCGTGGACGCCCTGCTGCACGGCGACCAGGAGGACGGCCTCCAGACCTGGGGTTCGGCGCTGAGCTGGTCGCACACCCCGGTCGTCGCGGTGGCCGGGGAGGTCGGCGACGACGACGGCGGCAAGGTCCTGGACGACCTGCGCTCGGCCGCGCGCCGCCTCGGCCACGACGTGCTGGCCGGGACGCAGGGCCGCCGCGTGGTCGTGGTCATCGGCGTGGGGGACCGCTACCCGGCGGAGGACCTGCCCGCGGCCGCCGCCGAGCCGCTGGCCGGGCTCTTCGGCTCGGGCCCGGTGGTGGTGGGGCCCGCCGTCCCCGACCTGCGGTCCGCGGGGGCCTCGCTGCGCGCCGCGGTCAACGGGCTGCGGGCCGCCGTGGCCTGGCCCGACGCGCCGCGCCCCGTGCTCGCCGACGACCTGCTGCCCGAGCGCGCGCTCCAGGGCGAGGCCGAGGCGCGCGGGCAACTGGTCGAGGAGGTGTACGTGCCCCTGCTGGGCGCGGGGTCGCCCCTGCTGGACACGCTCTCGGTGTACCTGGAGCACGCCTCGTCGCTGGAGGCCACCGCGCGGATGCTGTTCGTGCACCCCAACACTGTCCGGTACCGGCTCAGCCGCATCGCCGAGCTCACCGGGCGCACGCCCTCGGACGGGCGCGGATCCTTCGTCCTGCGGGTGGCGGTCGCCCTCGGGCGCCTCGCGCGGACCGGCGACGCATGACCTCCCGGGTCGGCCGGTTCCGGCCGCGGACCCGCGGAGGGGAACCCGCCGCGTAACCTGATCGTTGCCTGTCATGTCCGTCCCCTTATGGAAGTTTCACCAGAGCCGGGTATGTCGGTAACTGGTTGTGTACGCCCGGGGACCACATGAAAAGGGATAGCTTTGTGGTGGGCGGATTGCCGACGGGACCGTTGAGGCTGCGTCATCCTCGGGCGAAGGTCCCCGCACCGCCCCGTCACGACGTTCTTGGGGGGTCAACGCTGTGGTCGAGCGACCGAGGATAGGGTCCCGGCTCTTCCGTCCGATGATCGATTACGTTCTCGCGCCCACTCAGGAGGGTGAGCTGCGCAGACGGGCGCTGTTCTGGATCCCCGCGCCGCTGCCCGTGCTGGGCGTGGTCTACCTGCTGGTCGGCGGCGAACTGGCCGCCGCGGGGTGGACGATACTGCTGGCCGCCAGCGTGGGCGTCGGAACGATGCTGCTCGCGCTGGTCGTGCAGCCCACGCCCCTCCCCGAGGGGCTGGTGCCGCAGGTCTCCGCGCGCCGCTCGCTGCACCGCTTCCGCCAGTTCACCGGGCTGCGCATCACGCTGGCCCTGGTGCCGGTGGTGATCGGCGCGGCCGCGTCGGTGATCGGCGGGGGCCTGTACCCGCTGTTCGCCGCGCTGGCGCTGGCCTGGCCGCAGCTGCTGCTGGCACTGCCCACCTTCTTCACCATCACCAGGGCGCGCCGGGCCATGGAGGCGTGGGGCACCACCGCCTACCTGTGGCACGCGCTGTCGCGCCCGGCGAAGGTGACCTGGCCGGTCATCACCCCCGCGGTGCGCGGCTGGCGCGCCTGGCGGGCCGAGAACGCCCGGCAGGACCGGCGCGAGTCGGAGGAGGAGAAGGCCTGGAAGGAGGCCGTGCGAGAGGAGAGCGCGCAGGTGGGCGACACCGCCGCCGACCCGGCCGCCACGGAGCGCACCCGGCCCATCCGGCCGGTGGACCAGGAGGCCACCGACGTGCTCCCGCACCTGGAGTCCGGCCGTCCGAAGGCGTCCCCGGCCGCCGACGGGGAGAAACCGACCGAGGTCCTGCCGCACCTGGGCGCCGCGTCGGGGGACGGGGAGCCCGGCGGGGAGGTCCGGCCGACCCGGGCGATGCCCCACCTGGACGGGGACGCCGGGGCCGCGGACGACGCGGAGGACGGTACCGGGGCGGAGGCCGCCCCCGCCCGCACGCCCCGCGGCACGGTGAACCGGGCCCGGCACATCCTGGAGCAGGGCAGCGGAGCCCTCGGGCTCTCGGTGCGCAAGCCGCGGCGCGGTGCCCAGTCCAGTCGGCGCCCCGCGCCCAACAAGCCCTGACGGGCCCCGCCCCGTCCGGGGGCGCCGTCGGCCTGTCCCGGCCCGCGGCGCCCCCGGCGGCGTTTCGCGCCCGCTCCGCGGGCGGGGCCGCGCGTCGACGCGGGGACCGTCACAGGTCCGCGGTCATCCGCACGTCGGGCAGCGCGTCGCCCCCGCCCCGGGCGCAGTGGTACCAGGAGGCCCGGGCCCCGCGCCCGGCGAAGTCCACCTGGCCCAGGGTGTTGCCGAAGTAGGGGGCCGACCCCAGGTCCCAGCTCAGATCGGGCTCGGGGACCCCCGCCAGCCGCGTCAGCAGCCACCCGATCGCGCGCAGCGGGCGGCTCACCGACAGCCGGACCATGCGGCGCATGCTCGTCGGGGCCTGGTTGCACAGCGGGGAGGAGACCAGCTGTGCCACCCGGCTCGCGCCGCCCCGGCGGTGGCGGGCGCGCGCCAGGTATGAGAAGTGCACGTCCCCGCCCAGGAACAGCACGGTGGCCGGCGCCGGGCCGCGTTCGCCCCGCGCCAGCTCGCCCACGGCGTCGGACAGGCGGCGGAAGGAGTACTGGAAGGCCGCCCAGTGCTCCAGGTCGATGTCCTGGCGCAGCCGTTCGGAGGGCCCCGTCAGCCACCGACCCCAGGCGCCAGCGCACACCGCCTCGTTCCAGGCCTCCAGCCGGTGCACGGCCGGGGGCAGCAGCACGGGGACGGTCGAGGCGACCACGACGTGGTCCGGTCCGCCGGTCAGGTGCCCGTCCAGCCAGTCGTGGCCCTGGGGCCCCAGGATCGACCTGGAGCCGTCGGAGGGGTCGCCCTCTCCCAGGGCGCGGGAGCAGCGGGTGTCGGCCATCACGAGCCGGACCCCGCCGAAGTCGTGGTGGTGCCCCCACTGGTAGCTCGACGGCTCGCTGTGGGCCTGCCAGGCGAAGGCGTCGACCAGCTCCCCGGCGTCGCCGTCGGCGTCGAGCACCCGCTTCCACAACCGGTCGCGGTCCCTCTCCTGCTCGGAGAGGTTGCCCAGGTGCTGATACACCCAGTAGGAGCCCAGGCCGCTGGTGATGCGCCTGCGCCACCAGGGCCGCCGGTCCATGTCGCGCCGCCAGGCGGCGGAGGTGTTCCAGTCGTCGCGGACGTCGTGGTCGTCGAAGACCATCAGGGTCGGCACGGTGGACAGCAGCCACCGCACCTGCGGGTCGCTCCAGGCCTGCCGGTACAGCTCGGCGTACTCGTCGTAGTACACGACCTCGTCTTCGGGGTCGTCGCGGGCGCCCCCGCGGGCGCGCCGCTCGCGCAGGAACGCGAGCATCGGCTCCCGCACCTCGTCGGCGTAGACCTGGTCGCCGATGAGCAGCAGCGCCAGGTTGCCCTCGACCGGTTCGCGGGCCAGCCGCCGGGCCGTGGCGCGCAGCATGTCGGGGCCGTAGCGGACCACGCCCTCGGGCGAGTCGTGGGTGGGCGTGTGGCAGGACCCGTACAGCAGCCGCGTGGGCGCCTCCGGATCCACGGTGCGCACCGTGCTGGGCGGGAAGGGGCTGTCCGGCTCCGGCCAGACACGGTCCTCGTCCAGGAAAACCTCGTAGGGCAGGCGGGCGCCCGGGGCCAGCCCCGCCACCGTGCAGACGGCGTAGTGGTGGCCGTGCACGTTGAAGGTCCGCGCGGTCGCCTCGGCGGCGCCGTCGACCACGACGCGCACCGCGCAGGGGGCGTCCGTCTCCACCCACACCGTGGCCGCGGTCTCCCCCGGGTACCTGAGCAGGGGCCCCAGGAGTAAAGAAGCAGTCACCGTTTCGCCTCCTTTCGACCAGGTTCGCACATGTGGTGGACGAGTATGGCCCCTCACGGGGCTGAGCGCCATCCACAGCCGGAACCAGGGTGGTTGCACGAGCGCCGCGCCTGCGCGAAGGTGGCGCTATGAGGACACAGATCCTGGAGCTGCACACCGGTGGATCGGAGAGCATCACCGACATCACCCGCCAGTGCGGCGACTTCGTCGCCGGGGCCGGAGGGGACGGACTGCTCAACGTCTTCGTCCCGCACGCCACGGCGGGTGTGGCGGTCATCGAGCTCGGGGCGGGGTCCGACGACGACCTCCTCGCCTCCCTGGCCGACCTGCTGCCCGCCGACGACCGGTGGCGTCACAAGCACGGCTCGCGGGGTCACGGCAGGTCGCACGTGATGCCCGCCTTCGTCGCGCCCCAGACCACCGTCCCCGTCGTCGGCGGCAGACTCGAACTGGGCACGTGGCAGTCCATCGCCGTGGTGGACCTCAACGTGGACAACCCCGACCGGCGAGTGCGCCTGTCCTACCTCTCGTCCTGACGGGCAAGGTTTGGCAGCGCGTTGACGGAACATGCCGCTAGCGTGTGAACTAGGCCATCAGCGATGGTCAGCGGACCCACGTGTCGGGCGCGCAAACAGCCCGGCGTCGTTGTGACAACTGCTTCGTGCAGGCAAGATTGAGAAAAACCATCTGTGGAGGAGAACTTTCGTGAGCGCGACCGCGGGCCAGGCACAGAGCGAACGCGGCTTGGCTGACCGACTCGGATTCAAGCCGGGTCAGGTGGTGCAGGAATTCGGCTTCGACGACGACGTCGACGAGAACCTGCGCGCATCCATCACCGAACTCACCGGTGAGGAGCTGGTCGACGAGGACTACGACGGCGACGTCGACGCGGCACTGCTGTGGTGGCGGTCCGACGAGGAGGAGGACCTCACCGACGCGCTGATGGACACCGTGACCACCATCGCCGACGGCGGAACCATCCTGGTGCTCACGCCCAAGGCGGGCCGTGACCTGCACGTGTCGCCCAACGAGGTCGCCGAGGCCGCGACGACGTCGGGCCTCTCCCAGACCAGCGCGGTCAGCATCGGCGCGGACTGGTCGGGTACGCGCCTGGTCGTTCCCAAGCGGTGACGGACATCACCCGCCAAGGGTGAGGCATCCGGTGCCGCGCGTCCCAGAGGCGGGCGCGCGGCGCTGAGCGGTGCCCACCGACGAAAGGGATCCATGACCGCCCCCGTGGGCGCTCCCGCGCCCGACTTCACCCTCCAGGACCAGTACGGCCAGGACACCTCCCTGGTGCCGGGCCGCCCCGCCCTGCTGGTCTTCTACCCGCTGGCCTTCTCGGGAGTGTGCTCGGGAGAGCTCGCCGAGCTCAGCGCGCGCCACCCCGAGTTCGCAGCCCTCGGCGCCGAGGTAATGGCGGTGTCGGTGGACTCCGTCTTCGCTCTGCGCACCTGGTCCGACCGGGAGGGCTTCCCGTTCCCCCTGCTGTCGGACTTCTGGCCGCACGGCGGCGTGGCCCGGGCCTACGGGGTGTTCGATCCCCGGAGGGGCACCGCGCGGCGGGGGACGTTCCTGATCGACGCCGGGGGAGTCGTGCGCTGGTCCACCCTCACGGGGTTCTCCGAGGCGCGCGACGTGGACGAGTACCTGAGGGAGCTGCGCGAGCTGGTCTGAGATCCGGACGCGGTGGTTCCGGCGAAGCGGTATGATCTCGTCCGACGCACGGGCGCGTAGCTCAGTTGGTTAGAGCAATTGCCTTACAAGCAATAGGTCAGGGGTTCGAGTCCCTTCGCGCCCACGGACTCTGGACGACCCTGCTCGGGGGCCTTCGGCCGCCTTGCCGGGTCGTCCGTCGTGTTTACCGGGGGGAGACCCCCCCGAACCCCCCGAGATACCCCCTGCGGCCGGGGTGGCGGTGATCGGTGGGGTG
>NZ_LEKI01000198.1:0-8889 GCF_001029525.1 Nocardiopsis sp. RV163
CTCCGCCCCCGCCGCCCGTGCCCGGGCGGCGGGTCCTCCGGTTCCGTGCTGACCTGCGGCGGGGCCGGAGTCCTTTGCCCGGGCCCCGCCGTGTCCGCCACCGCTCGTCCCGTCCCCTGTGCGAAGCTGAGGGGGATCCGGCAGGTTTCGGAACCGGGGGTGCGTGTGCGAACTGTCCCCCGGACGCGCTAATCTCCCGTCCCGGGAAACCCGCTGAGGCCCGGAGGACGTGTTTACCCGCCTGAGGCGGGGGAATCCTTCGGATGTCGTTGGCTCCCGACCCCCGGGCCAGGGCAGGCGCACCAGTCCACCGACGAGGTCGTCGGACCGTTCCGGACAGCCGGGATCCGGGCCCATCCGCCGGGAGCGGGCTTGACGGATCGCCCTCCAGGGGTGATCCTGCCGGTGTCGTGAGTGGCGCTGTGGACCGTGAGTGGACAGCGGTGTGGTGTTCGGCTACACTGCTCTTTTGCGCTGCCCTTTGGTGATCCCTGTGCCGGTGAAGGCTGCCGCCACTCCATTTTTCCGGACATTCCGGTGGCCCGCTCCCGCTCGATGTGACCGTCTCAACCGCGTTGCGGCGGTCCTTCTCGTGACGGATCGTCTGGCGTGCGCGCTTCAACCGCCACAAGCCTTCGGAAGGACCCCTGTTGGCAGCCTCGCGCAACGCCTCCGCTAACGCCCTTGGTCCGCACCGCGTTTCCTTCGCCCGTATCCAGGAACCACTGGAGGTCCCGAACCTCCTCGCCCTTCAGACCGAGTCGTTCGACTGGCTGCTGGGCAACGACAGGTGGAAGACCCGGGTTGAGACGGCCCGAAACGCTGGCCGCAAGGACGTTCCGGAGCAGTCCGGTCTCGAAGAGATCTTCGAGGAGATCAGCCCGATCGAGGACTTCTCGGGCACGATGTCCCTGTCGTTCCGCGACCACCGGTTCGAGCCGCCCAAGTACTCAGAGGATGAGTGCAAGGACAGGGACATGACCTACTCCGCCCCGATGTTCGTCACGGCGGAGTTCATCAACAACGACACCGGTGAGATCAAGAGCCAGACGGTGTTCATGGGCGACTTCCCGCTCATGACCGAGACCGGCACCTTCATCATCAACGGCACCGAGCGCGTCGTCGTGTCCCAGCTGGTGCGCTCCCCGGGCGTGTACTTCGACAAGTCCGTCGACAAGACCTCGGACAAGGACCTCTACGGCTGCAAGGTCATCCCGTCCCGCGGCGCCTGGCTGGAGTTCGAGGTCGACAAGCGCGACTTCGTCGGCGTCCGCATCGACCGCAAGCGCAAGCAGGGCGTCACCGTCCTGCTCAAGGCGCTGGGCTGGACCACCGACCAGATCCTGGAGCGCTTCGGCCAGTACGAGTCCATCCGCAACACGCTGGAGAAGGACCCCACCGCGGGCACCGACGACGCGCTGCTGGACATCTACCGCAAGCTGCGTCCCGGCGAGCCGCCCACGAAGGAGTCGGCCCAGGCGCTGCTGGAGAACCTGTACTTCAACCCCAAGCGCTACGACCTGGCCAAGGTCGGCCGGTACAAGATCAACAAGAAGCTCGGTCTGGACACGGACTACCGGCAGGGCACCCTCACCGAAGAGGACATCGTCGCCACGATCGACTACCTCGTCCGCCTGCACGCGGGTGAGACCGAGAAGGAGACCGCCAACGGTCCCCGTCCGATCGAGACCGACGACATCGACCACTTCGGCAACCGCCGCCTGCGCACCGTCGGCGAGCTCATCCAGAACCAGGTCCGCCTGGGCCTGGCCCGCATGGAGCGCGTCGTCCGCGAGCGGATGACCACACAGGACGTCGAGGCGATCACGCCGCAGACCCTGATCAACATCCGTCCGGTCGTGGCCTCCATCAAGGAGTTCTTCGGCACCTCGCAGCTGTCGCAGTTCATGGGTCAGACCAACCCGCTGGAGGGCCTGACCCACAAGCGCCGCCTCTCCGCGCTGGGCCCGGGCGGCCTGTCCCGCGAGCGCGCGGGCTTCGAGGTCCGCGACGTGCACCCCTCGCACTACGGCCGCATGTGCCCGATCGAGACGCCCGAGGGACCGAACATCGGTCTGATCGGCTCGCTCGCCGCCTACGGCCGGGTCAACTCCTTCGGCTTCGTGGAGACCCCGTACCGCCGCATCATCGACGGCAAGGTCTCCGACCAGGTCGACTACCTGACCGCTGACGAGGAGGACCTCCACGTCATCGCGCAGGCCAACACGCCGATGAACCCCGACGGCTCCTTCGCCGAGGCCGGTGTGCTCGTGCGCCGCAAGGGCGGTGAGTTCGAGCAGGTCAGCACGGACGAGGTCGACTACATGGACGTGTCGCCGCGCCAGATGGTGTCGGTGGCCACCGCCATGATCCCGTTCCTGGAGCACGACGACGCCAACCGCGCCCTCATGGGCTCGAACATGCAGCGCCAGGCGGTGCCGCTGCTGATGGCCGAGTCGCCGTTCGTCGGCACCGGCATGGAGTACCGCGCCGCCACCGACGCCGGCGAGGTCGTCCTGGCGCACAAGGCCGGCGTCGTCGAGGACGTCACCGCCGACTACGTCACCGTCATGGCCGACGACGGCACGCGCAAGACGTACCGCATGGGCAAGTTCCAGCGCTCCAACCAGGGCACCTGCTTCAACCAGCGGCCGATCGTGGCCGAGGGCCAGCGGGTCGAGGAGCGCCAGGTCCTCGCGGACGGCCCCTCCACCGACCAGGGTGAGATGTCGCTGGGCAAGAACCTGCTCGTGGCGTACATGTCCTGGGAGGGCCACAACTACGAGGACGCGATCATCCTCTCCCAGCGCCTGGTGCAGGACGACGTCCTCTCCTCGATCCACATCGAGGAGCACGAGGTCGACGCCCGCGACACCAAGCTGGGCCCGGAGGAGATCACCCGCGAGATCCCCAACGTCAGCGAGGAGGTCCTGGCCGACCTCGACGACCGGGGCATCATCCGCATCGGCGCCGAGGTCGTGGACGGCGACATCCTCGTCGGCAAGGTCACGCCCAAGGGCGAGACCGAGCTGACCCCGGAGGAGCGCCTGCTGCGCGCGATCTTCGGCGAGAAGGCGCGCGAGGTCCGCGACACCTCGCTCAAGGTGCCGCACGGCGAGACCGGCAAGGTCATCGGCGTCCGCGTGTTCAGCCGCGAGGAAGGCGACGAGCTCGCCCCCGGCGTCAACGAGATGGTCCGCGTCTACGTGGCCCAGAAGCGCAAGATCACCGACGGTGACAAGCTCGCGGGCCGCCACGGCAACAAGGGCGTCATCTCCAAGATCCTGCCCCAGGAGGACATGCCCTTCCTGGAGGACGGGACGCCGGTCGACATCATCCTCAACCCGCTGGGCGTGCCCGGCCGCATGAACGTCGGCCAGGTACTGGAGGTCCACCTGGGCTGGCTGGCCAAGAACGGCTGGCTGGTCGAGGGGGTCGAGGAGGAGTGGCAGAAGTCGCTGGAGGCCATCGGCGCCACCGACGTGCCGCCGGACTCCCGCGTGGCCACGCCGGTCTTCGACGGCCTGCACGGCGACGAGCTCAGCGGCCTGATCAAGTCGGTGCGCCCCAACGGGGACGGCAACCGCCTGATCAACGAGGACGGCAAGGCGCGCCTGTTCGACGGCCGCACCGGCGAGCCCTTCGCCGAGCCGATCTCCGTCGGCTACAAGTACATCCTCAAGCTCCACCACCTCGTGGACGACAAGATCCACGCGCGCTCCACCGGCCCGTACTCCATGATCACCCAGCAGCCGCTGGGCGGTAAGGCGCAGTTCGGCGGACAGCGCTTCGGTGAGATGGAGGTGTGGGCGCTGGAGGCCTACGGCGCCGCCTACGCCCTCCAGGAGCTGCTCACCATCAAGTCCGACGACGTGGTGGGCCGGGTCAAGGTCTACGAGGCCATCGTCAAGGGCGAGAACATCCCCGAGCCGGGCATCCCTGAGTCCTTCAAGGTGCTCATCAAGGAGATGCAGTCGCTCTGTCTGAACGTGGAGGTGCTGTCCAGTGACGGTATGTCCATCGAGATGCGGGACAGCGACGAGGACGTCTTCCGCGCGGCGGAAGAACTGGGAATCGACCTGGGTCGGCGGGAGCCGAGCAGTGTCGAAGAGGTCTAACTTCCGCATTCTTCGAGAGCAGGGGACGAATTAAGTGCTCGACGTCAACTTCTTCGACGAGCTGCGCATCGGCCTGGCCACGGCCGACGACATCCGCCAGTGGTCGCACGGCGAGGTCAAGAAGCCCGAGACCATCAACTACCGCACCCTCAAGCCGGAGAAGGACGGACTCTTCTGCGAGAAGATCTTCGGTCCGACCCGCGACTGGGAGTGCTACTGCGGCAAGTACAAGCGCGTCCGCTTCAAGGGCATCATCTGTGAGCGCTGCGGCGTCGAGGTGACCCGCGCCAAGGTGCGCCGTGAGCGGATGGGCCACATCGAGCTGGCCGCTCCCGTCACGCACATCTGGTACTTCAAGGGCGTGCCCTCCCGCCTGGGCTACCTGCTGGACCTGGCGCCGAAGGATCTCGAGAAGATCATCTACTTCGCCGCCTACATGGTCACGTGGGTGGACACCGAGGCCCGTGAGCGCGACCTCCAGTCCCTGGAGGCGCGGATCTCGGTCGAGAAGCAGCACCTGGAGCAGCGCCGCGACTCCACGGTCGAGGACCGCCACCGCAAGCTGGAGGCCGACCTCGCCGAGCTGGAGGAGCAGGGGGCCAAGGGCGACGCCCGCCGCAAGGTGCGCGAGGGCGCCGAGCGCGAGATGCGCCAGCTGCGCGACCGCGCCCAGCGCGAGATCGACCGCCTCGACGAGGTCTGGAACCGGTTCAAGAACCTCAAGGTCCAGGACCTCGAGGGCGACGAGATGCTCTACCGCGAGATGCGGGACCGCTTCGGAAAGTACTTCCGCGGCGGCATGGGCGCCCAGGCCATCCAGGACCGGCTGGCCAACTTCGAGCTGGACGTGGAGGCCGAGAGGCTCCGGGAGATCATCCGCACCGGCAAGGGCCAGAAGAAGGCCCGCGCCCTGAAGCGGCTCAAGGTCGTCTCGGCGTTCCTCAACACCACCAACAGCCCCATGGGCATGGTGCTGGACTGCATCCCGGTCATCCCGCCGGACCTGCGTCCCATGGTGCAGCTGGACGGTGGCCGCTTCGCGACCTCCGACCTCAACGACCTGTACCGCCGTGTCATCAACCGCAACAACCGCCTCAAGCGGCTGCTCGACCTCGGCGCGCCCGAGATCATCGTCAACAACGAGAAGCGGATGCTCCAGGAGGCCGTCGACGCGCTGTTCGACAACGGCCGCCGGGGCCGCCCGGTCACCGGGCCGGGCAACCGTCCGCTCAAGTCGCTGTCCGACATGCTCAAGGGCAAGCAGGGCCGCTTCCGCCAGAACCTGCTGGGCAAGCGAGTCGACTACTCGGGCCGTTCGGTCATCGTGGTCGGCCCGCAGCTCAAGCTGCACCAGTGCGGCCTGCCCAAGCAGATGGCGCTGGAGCTGTTCAAGCCCTTCGTGATGAAGCGCCTGGTGGACCTGAACCACGCGCAGAACATCAAGAGCGCCAAGCGCATGGTCGAGCGGTCCCGCCCGGTCGTGTGGGACGTCCTCGAAGAGGTCATCACCGAGCACCCGGTTCTGCTCAACCGCGCCCCGACGCTGCACCGCCTGGGCATCCAGGCCTTCGAGCCGCAGCTGGTCGAGGGCAAGGCCATCCAGATCCACCCGCTCGTGTGCACGGCGTTCAACGCCGACTTCGACGGTGACCAGATGGCCGTGCACCTGCCGCTGTCCGCGGAGGCCCAGGCCGAGGCGCGGCTGCTGATGCTGGCCACCAACAACATCCTCAAGCCGTCCGACGGCAAGCCCGTGACCATGCCCACCCAGGACATGATCATCGGCCTGTTCTACCTGACGACGGAGAAGGCCGGAGCCAAGGGCGAGGGGCGCTCGTTCCTCTCCCCGGCCGAGGGCATCATGGCCTACGACCTGGGGGACCTCGACCTCCAGGCCAGGATCAAACTCCGGATCGCCGACGGCGCCCCCGGTCCCAAGGACTGGACGCCGCCGGAGGGCTGGACGCCGGGGGAGCCGTACACCCTGGAGACCACCCTGGGGCGGTACCTGTTCAACGAGACCACCCCGGTCGACTACCCGTACGTCAACTTCCAGGTGGGCAAGAAGCAGGTCTCGACGCTGGTCAACGACCTCGCCGAGAACTACCCCAAGGTCCAGGTCGCCACGACGCTGGACGCCCTCAAGGACGCCGGTTACCACTGGGCCACCCGGTCCGGTCTGACCATCGGCATCGAGGACGTCGTCGCGCCGCCGCGCAAGACCGAGATCCTGGAGGGGTACGAGCGCAAGGCGGACAAGATCCAGCGCGAGTACGACCGCGGTCTCATCACCGACGACGAGCGCCGTCAGGAGCTCACCGAGGTGTGGACGCAGGCCACCACCGAGGTCGCCCAGGACATGGAGAACAACTTCCCCGCCGACAACCCGGTGTGGATGATGGTCCAGTCCGGTGCCCGAGGCAACCCGATGCAGGTGCGCCAGATTGCGGGTATCCGCGGCCTGGTCTCCAACACCAAGGGTGAGACGATCCCGCGTCCGATCAAGTCCTCCTACCGCGAGGGCCTGTCCGTGCTGGAGTACTTCATCTCCACGCACGGCCAGCGCAAGGGTCTGGCCGACACCGCCCTGCGTACCGCCGACTCGGGTTACCTGACCCGTCGTCTGGTGGACGTCGCGCAGGACGTCATCGTCCGTGAGATCGACTGCGGCACGGAGCGCTCGCTCTGGCACGAGATCGGCGAGAAGAACGCCGCCGGCGTCGTCGTGCGCAAGCACAACGTCGAGAACACCGGTTTCGGCCGCACGATCGCCGAGGACGCGGTGGACGCGGAGGGCAACGTCGTCCTCCCGGCTCTGAGCGACACCTCCGAGCAGAACATCGACAAGCTCATCGAGGCCGGGATCGCCCGCGTCCGCGTGCGCTCGTCGCTGGTCTGCGAGGCCAAGATCGGCGTCTGCACCACCTGCTACGGCCGCTCCATGGCGACCGGCAAGCCGGTGGACGTCGGTGAGGCGATCGGCATCATCGCGGCCCAGTCCATCGGTGAGCCCGGCACCCAGCTGACCATGCGCACCTTCCACATGGGCGGTTCGGCCGGTCAGGACATCACCCACGGTCTGCCCCGTGTCCAGGAGCTCTTCGAGGCCCGCATCCCCAAGGGTGTGGCCCCGATCTCCGAGATGGAGGGCCGGATCCGGATCGACGACACCGAGAAGAGCCGCAAGATCGTCGTCATCCCCGACGACGGCACGGACGAGATCGCCTACCCGGTCCCGATGCGCGCCCAGCTGCTCGTGACCGACGGCGACCACGTCAAGGTCGGCCAGCAGCTGATCCAGGGTGCGATCAACCCGCACGAGGTCCTGCGCATCCAGGGCCCGCGCGCGGTGCAGCAGCACCTGGTGTCCGAGGTCCAGGAGGTGTACAAGTCGCAGGGTGTGTCCATCCACGACAAGCACATCGAGATCATCGTCCGCCAGATGCTCAAGCGGGTGAACATCCTGGAGTCGGGCGACACCGAGCTGCTGCCCGGTGAGATGGTCGAGCGGCCGAAGTTCGAGCGGATCAACCGCCGCGTCGTGTCCGAGGGCGGCCAGCCCGCGGCCGGGCGCCCGGTGCTGCTGGGTATCACCAAGGCCTCGCTGGCCACGGAGTCCTGGCTGTCCGCGGCCTCCTTCCAGGAGACCACCCGGGTGCTCACCGAGAACGCGATCCACGGCAAGAGCGACCCGCTCCTCGGCCTCAAGGAGAACGTCATCATCGGTAAGCTCATCCCGGCCGGTACCGGCATTCCGCAGTACCGCAACATCCGGGTGGAGCCGACCGAGGAGGCCAAGGCCTCGATGTACTCGGTCTCCGGGTACGAGGAGCCGAGCGAGTACACCTTCGGACAGGGTTCGGGCGAGGCCGTCCCGCTGGAGGAGTACGACTTCGGACCGTACAACCGGTAGAAGCGGTTTGCTTGACTGACGGCGGCGGTATGCCACCCCTCGCGGGGGGTGGTACCGCCGCCGTTCCGCGCACAGGGTCCGCTGACGCGGACGGAAGACGGCGCTACTGCGCTGGCGGGAGAGGCACAGGTGACTGACAACGGGGGCGAACGGCGGGACTCCGACGCGGAGGACTCGTGGTTCAAGCCGAGCGAGAACCGCTACCGCACACAGTCGGACTACCAGGACCCGCTCGAATCGGAGGGGACCGCTGACACGGTCTTCCCGGACAGCGGGGGGTACGCGGGGCTGAGCTCGTCCCGCCCGGCCATGGTGGAGCCCTATCCGGAGGCGCTGGGCGGACCGCCGCCCCCCGTCTCCCACGGCATCTCCTACCCGGGCGCCGGGTCCGCGGCCTACCAGCCGCTGACCAGGGTTCCGGGAGAGGCCGAGGAGCCCCCCCTGCCGAGCGTCGCGGCCAGTGCCCAGGTACCGTTCCCGTCGGAGGGGAACACCGGCCGGTCCGAGGCATGGTCCGACGGTCCCCGGACCCAGGAATTCCCCGCGCTGGACGACCGGGACGCACCGGAGGCCGGGCAGCCCCGGGACGAGTACTCCTCCGCACCCGGCTACGCCGCCGAACAGCCCTGGGCTTCCGGCGCACCGGTCGACGAGGACCGGGGCGCGCACTCCTGGGACGCCCCGGTCCCCGGCGCGTCCGGTCAGCCGTGGGAGGACGCTCCTTCCTCCGGTGTCTCCGCTGGTCAGCCGTGGGAGGACGTTCCGGTCGCCGACCGGCGCGATCCGCTCGACGACGGCCTCGGCGCGCCCTCCTGGGACGCCCCGGCCCCCGCCGCCCGGCCGTGGGAGGACGAGACC
>NZ_LEKI01000199.1:0-8847 GCF_001029525.1 Nocardiopsis sp. RV163
GCCCTGGACCGACCCATCCCCTCCCCGAGCCCCGACCTCGGTTCCGCGCGCCCGAGAACGCCCCCGAGACGGCCGACGGCCGCCCGTTCGCAGAACCCGCGACGCCGCACAAACACGGAGACGGAGCACCGCCATGAGCGACACCATGAACCCCAAACCCATCCTGACCTGCGCCCTCACCGGCGCCGGGGACACCGTCGGCCGCAGCGAGCACGTGCCGGTGACGCCCGAGCAAATCGCCGCCGCCGCGGTCGAGGCCGCCGGGGCCGGCGCCAGCGTGGTGCACATCCACGTCCGCGACCCCGAGACGGGCGCCCCCTCCCGCGACAACGCCCTCTACCGGGAGGTCGTCGACCGCATCCGCCAGACCGGCGTGGACATCGTCATCAACCTCACGGCGGGCATGGGCGGCGACCTGGTCATCGGCCAGGAGGACCCGCTCAGGTTCGAGGAGGGCACCGACCTCGTCAACGGCCTGGACCGCCTGCCGCACGTGGAGGAGCTGCTGCCCGACATCTGCACCCTGGACTGCGGCAGCCTGAACTTCGGTGACGGGAGCCAGGTCTACATCTCCACCCCGGACATGCTGCGCGCGGGCGCCAGGCGCATCCAGGAACTCGGGGTCCGCCCCGAACTGGAGATCTTCGACACCGGCCAGTTGTGGTTCGCCAAGACCATGCACGCCGAGGGCCTCATCGACGACCCGTCGCTGTTCCAACTGTGCACCGGCATCCCCTACGGTGCGCCGTCCGACCCGGGTGTCCTCCAGTCGATGGTGAACCTGCTCCCCGAGGGCGCGCAGTGGGCGAGCTTCTCCATCGGCCGCAAGCAGATGCCGTGGGTGGCGCAGTCGGTACTGCTCGGCGGGCACGCCCGGGTGGGGCTGGAGGACAACCTCTACCTCAGCCGCGGGGTGAAGGCCACCAACGGCCAGCTCACCGAGAAGGCCGTCGACATCATCGAGCAGCTCGGCGCCCGGGTGGCCACACCGGACGAGACCCGCGCCATGCTCGGGCTCCGCAGCGCCGCCTGACCGCCGCCCCACACGAACCGCCGACCACACGAGGAGCACGATGACGGAGAACGCGAGAACCACCCCCGAGGCCGTGCGCACGGTCGCCTGCGTAGGAGCGGGTGTCATCGGGGGCGGCTGGGTGGCCCACTTCCTGGGCCGCGGCTACCGGGTGGTCGCCTGGGACCCCGCCCCGGACGCCGAGAGCAGGCTGCGCGGGCTGGTCTCCTCGGCCTGGCCCGCCCTGGAGGCGCTGGGCCCGGCCGAGGGGGCCTCCATGGCGAACCTGCGGGTCGTGGACACGCTGGCAGAGGCCGTGGCCGACGCGGACTTCGTCCAGGAGAGCGCTCCGGAGCGCCTCGACCTGAAGATCGACCTGCTGGCCGAGATCGACGCCGCCGCCCCCGAGGGCGTGGTCATCGCCTCGTCCACCTCCGGTTACAGCATGAGCGAGATGCAGGTGGGGGCCCGCACACCGGGGCGGCTCGTGGTCGGACACCCGTTCAACCCGCCCTACCTGGTGCCCCTGGTCGAGGTGGTCGGCGGCGAGCGCAGCGAGCGGTGGGCCGTCAACTGGGCCTCGGACTTCTACCGCGCCGCGGGCAAGTCGGTGATCACCATGGAGCGGGAGCTGCCGGGGTTCATCGGCAACCGGATCCAGGAGGCCGCCTGGCGCGAGGCCCTGCACATGGTCGCCGGGGGAGAGGCGACCGTCGAGCAGATCGACCTGGCGATGACCAGCGGTCCCGGGCTGCGCTGGGCCTTCTTCGGCCCCTGTTTGACCTTCCACCTGGCCGGGGGAGAGGGCGGCATGGCGCACATGCTCGACCACTTCGGGCCGTCCCTGAAGTCCCCGTGGACCCGCCTGGAGGCGCCCGAACTCACCACCGGGCTGCGCGACCGCATGGTCGCGGGCACGGACGAGGTCGTGGCCGGGCGCTCCACCGCCGAGCTGATCGCCCAGCGCGACCGCCGCCTGATCGCGGTGGCCCGCGCGCTGGAGGAGGTCGAACGCGCCGAGGCCGCCGAGGCCGCCGAGCGGGCGGGGGCGGACGCGTGAGCGCGACGCTCACCCAGCGGCTGCGGCCCGAGTGGATCGACTACAACGGGCACCTCAGCGAGGCCTACTACGTCCTGGTCTTCGGGTTCGCGACGGACGCGCTGATGGACCGGGTGGGTCTGGACGCCGCCTACCGCGAGCGGTCGGGCCGCTCGCTGTACACGGTGGAGGCGCACGTGCGCTACCTGCGCGAGGTCGCCGCGGACGACGAGGTCGAGGTCCGCACCCGGGTGGTCGGTCCGGGCCCGGACCGACCCGGCGCCAAGAAGGCGCGGATCTGCCACGAGATGCGGGTCGGCGGGGTCCTGGTGGCGACCGAGGAGCTGATGGCGCTCCACGTCGACCAGGCGCTGGGCCGGGCGGTCCCCTTCCCGGAGGAGGCCGCCGCGCGCCTGGCCGCCCTCGCCGAACCCGCGCCCGACTACGCGGGCCGCGCCGTCGGGGGGTAGTCCGCCGTCGGCCCGCGGGCGTCGGGGCGGACGACCATGCCGCGTCGGGCGTCCGAGAGGCCGTCGTTCGGTGCGGTACCGGCCTCTCCCGGGTCGGGGGCGACCGCCCCGGCGGCGCCGACGCGCGAGCACCCGGTCGTCGTGGGCGGCCGGGTGCTCCGCTGGTGGTCCCCACCGTTCCGCTGACGCTCCGGGGTCAGCCCGCGACCATGCGGGGGACGAGGTAGACGAGCTCGAAGGCCTCGTAGGCCGCGCCGACGACGAACAGCGCCAGCGCGGGCAGGCTCAACCAGCCGGCCTGTCGGAGGCCGTGGAGGTAGCCTCGGCGGCGGTCGGGGGCGCCGACCGCCGAGGGCCGCAGCCATGCCCTTCCGATGAGGTAGGCGCCGAGCATGAGCAGGGCGTAGGCCTGGAACTCGATGACGAGTGTGAGCGAGTGCGGGATCATCAGCGTGGCCGTGGCCGCGTCGACGGGGGCGAGGATCACGCCGGTCTCGTACGCCTTGTAGGCGAAGAGGGGTATCCCGGCGAAGGGCACGATCATCGAGGGCAGCATGATCCTCAGCAGGGCGACGGTCAGCACGTTGACCCCGAAGATGGTCAGGCCGAACAGCCAGGGGTTCGCGAACAGCTCACCCACCAGGTCGGCCGTCCCGTCCTCCTGCTGGGTGCCGACCTGGGCGGCGTTCAGCTCGGGGACGGCCAGGGCCGCCCCCAAACCGATGAGGAACACTCCGTAGGCGATCGCGTTCATCACGAGGTAGGCGCCGAGGTTCGCGCGGATGATCCGGAAGGGTTCGCGAAGGCTTCGCATGTGTCTGGCTCCGTGTTCTACGGGGTCGGTTCGATGGGATTCGCAGAGCCGCCGGGGCTCGCGGTACCCGGTGCCGCGCCGCGCGAACGCGCGTCCGCGGCGTCGGCGTTCAGTCGCTGCCGTCCAGCAGCGCGTTCCAGCGCAGCCGGGTCGCCCGCTCCACGCTGGAGGTCGAGGCGCACAGCCCGAGCGCGATGTTGAGCCACAGCGGCAGGTCTACGGGCGAGGTGAAGGTGCCGAAGCGCTCGGCCACCGGCGGCACCTGCGAGACCGCTTCGACGATCTGGGGGACGACGAGAAGGATCGGTACGACCAGCAGGACCAGAGACACCGCCCTGACCAGGCGGCTCAAGGCCGGGTGCTCGCGGTCCAGACGGGCGCGGCGGCCCTCCGCCGAGCGCTCGTCCGGAACGAGCTGGCGCTCGTCGCCCCCGGCGGTCACGTAGTGGCAGCGTTTGAGCCCGAAGGCAGTCGACTCCACCTCGACCACCCCTCCCGGCAGCGGGAAGACCGCCGGGAGCTTGGACTCCAGGTGGTGCCTGCCGTCCAGGTAGAGGTGGGCCTTGCCCTTGCCGTCCTCGGTCATGACCCGCTGCCAGTAGGGCACGTCGACGGAGTAGACCGCGCGGTGCCCGTCGCCGTCGGTCAGGGGCAGGTGGAACAGGGCGCGGGAGAGCGGCTGCCACCAGCGGAAGCTTCTGAGCCGACGGCCGTTTCCGTCCTTGATCCGCTTGGCCGCCTCGCGCCGTCCGCGTTCCTTGATCACTTCGGGCTCCCCGTCCGCTCGTGAGTACCGGTGGCCGACCCGACGCGGAACCTCGACCGCCGCATGCCCGTCGCCGTTGAAGGCGCACCCGGCATGCTCGGTCGCGAACCGGTCACGATCGGCGTTCGTCCCTATTCCAAAGGCTGCCCCCGGGGCAGGGTCAAGCCAGGGGGCCGCCTGGTGTCGGGGCAGGCGGACGGACGGGCGCGGACGACGGGCCGCCGCTCGACCCGGCCCCCGGGGCGGGGTGTGGACCGTGTGTCCGCCTGGGGCGCGGCGCCCCCCGCGGTCGAGGCGGAGGAGGAGGTATCGCGTGGCCTGGAGTACTCAGCAGCTCGCCGAGCTGGCCAACACCACGGTGAAGGCCGTCCGGTACTACCACGAGGTCGGCCTGCTGGACGTGCCGGAGCGGACGGCGAACGGCTACAAGCAGTACCAGGTCCCGCACCTGGTCCGTCTGCTCCAGATCAAGCGGTTGAGCGATCTGGGCGTCCCGCTGTCGGAGGTGGCGTCGATGGGACGGGCGGACGAGGACCCGGACGAGGCGATTCGCGTGCTGGACAAGGAGCTGGAGGCGACGGTCGACCGGCTCAACCGCGTGCGGGCGGAGCTGGCCGTCATCCTGCGCCACCGCGCACCCGCCTATGTTCCCCCCGCGTTCGCGCCGGTCTCCCGTGAGCTCTCCGACCGGCAGCGGTCGTTGCTGATGGTCTACTCGACCGTCCTCAGCGACAGGTCCGTCGAGGAGTTCCGCGCGCTGATCAACGATCCCGACGAGACGGACGAGGAGTTCGAGGCCCTTCCCGAGGACGCGGACGAGGCCGCGATCGACCGCCTCGCCGCGCGCATGCTGCCGGTCGTGCGCAGGCGGCGCGAGGAGAACCCCTGGTCGGCCGACCCCGCCGTCGACGCGCCCGGCGGCGCGGAGCGCGCCGAACGCACGATGGCCGAGGCCATGGCGCAGTTGTACAACCCCGCGCAGCTTCGGGTGCTGAAGCGTCTGAGCGACCTCCTCCGGCAAGAGGCTCCGGACGGGGGCGGCGAAGCGCCCTGACGCTGTCTCGGGCGGCGGCCCGGAGCCCGCCGCGGTCAGCGCTCCAGGCCGTGCCCCCGGCGGGTCCCGGCCTGAGCGGGCCCGCTCGCCTCGGGCCGCCGGACCCTCACCAGCTGTGCTAGCAGGGCCAGCACGGGCAGTTCCACCAGCGGTCCCACCACCAGCGCGACCGCGATCAGGGGCCGGTCGGGGAAGGCCGCGACCGCGATGGCCAGCGCGATGGGCGAGTTGCGGGCCGTGGTGGTCATGACCAGGGTCACCCCCTGGTCGGCGGGGAGGCGCAGCAGCCGGGAAAGGCCGGTGGCGATCAGGGGCAGCGCCACGAGGAAGACCGCCAGCGGCGGCAGCAGGGCGAGCAGGTCGGCGCCGTGTTCCAGGACGGTGCGGGCCTGCCAGGCGAACATCGCCAGAACGGCCGCGTACAGCGGCGGCAGGACCAGGCGCGAGGCCGGCCCGGTGACGTACCGCTCGCGCCAGGCGGCCCCCTTGAACCGGTACGAGGCCCACCGCGTCACCGCGGCCAGGGCCAGCGGGACGACGAGGACGAGCAGGACCGACTCGGCCAGGGTGGCCGCGTCGACCATGGCGGCCCGCCCTCCCAGCAGCAGCACGTACACCGGCAGCAGTGCGAGCTGGAGGACGAGGTTGACCGGCAGCAGCGCGGCGGCGACGCCGGTGTGCCCGCGCGCCATGGCGGTGAAGACCAGGTACCAGTCCGTGCACGGGGTCACCAGCAGCAGCAGCAGACCGATGCGCAGGTCCGGTTCTCCTCCGAGCAGCCCCGCCCCCAGGGCCCAGGCCAGGGCCGGGGTGAACACGAAGTTGAGCACCATGCTGACGGCGACCAGGGTCCTGGCGCGCCCGACCTCGCCCACGCGCGCGGCGTCCATCTGCACGAACACGGCGGTGAGCATCGCCAGCAGGGCGGGCAGCACCACGTGCTCGGCCGCCGGGCCCACGGGCAGCAGCAGGCCCGCGGCGAGTCCCGCCACGGCTGCCATGGCCACGAACAGGCTCTGGAGGCGTTCGGCCGACGACATCGGTTCAGCGCTCCTCAGCGGTCTCGGAGACCCGTAGCAACACCATGCGCCCACGGTAGGCCTTCGCACCGACCCGGGGGCCGGGCCCGGTAGGCGCCGAGGCGTGGCCCCTCGCGCTCACGCTCCTCCTCCGGCGGTCTCCGGGCGCGCGCCTCGGGTACGCCCCTCCTGAGCGGGGTCCTCCCCCTCGGAGACCTTCGGCCCGCGCGACCGGCTCCACCGCCAGAGGCCCGCCGCGAGCAGGACGAGCCCGGCCGCGGCGAGGACGAACACGTCGATCCCCGCCCCGCCGGCGGCGAAGAGCCACTCCTGGACCCGGTAGCTCTGGTCGTCGAACGCCTCGACGCCGCCGAAGAGCGACGCCGTTCCGTCGTAGCGCAGGAACACGATGCCGATGGCGACGAACAACAGGCCCGACAGCGTACTGGCGGTGTGGACGCGCACGGGGCCGAGGCAGACGGTGCGTCCGCGCAGCCAGCGCTTCCCTCCCAGGTCGTAGCGGTCCCACAGCAGCGCCAGCACGAACAGCGGACCGGCCATCCCCAGCGCGTAGACCGCCAGGAGCGCGGCGCCGCGCGGGGACCCGCCGGTGGCCGCGACGGTCAGGACCGCGCCGAGGATCGGTCCGGAGCAGAAACCGGCGAATCCGTACACCGCGCCCAGCCCGAAGACCGAGACGGTGTCCGTGCGTCCGGAGAAGCGCCCCTGGAGGCGCTGGGCCAGCCGCGAGGAGAAGCCCAAGCCCACGATCTGCGCCACGCCGAAGGCGATGACGAGCGAGCCCGCGACGGTGATGAGGAGTTCGCGCTCTCCGTAGAACAGGCGGCTGACCGAGGCCGATCCCGCGCCGAGCGGGACCAGCGTGGTGCACAGGCCCAGGTAGAACACGCCGGTGCGGGCCAGGAGGCGGCGCGGGTCGCGGAACGCGTACCCGAAGAAGGAGGGGAGCAGCAGTGCGCTGCACGGGCTGAACAGGGCGAGTACGCCGCCCGCCAGGGCCGCGACGAGGCCGACGTCAGCCATCGCCGCCCCTGCCGGCGTCCGCCAGCGCGTCCTCGACCGCCGACACGAACACGGAGAGCGGTTGCGCGCCCATGAGCGGCTGGCCGTTGACGAGGAAGGCGGGGGTGGAGGTGACCCCGATCCCCTGCGCCTCAGCGAAGTCGCGGCTCACCATCGCGGCGGCCTCGTCGCCGTGCCGGTCCTCCTCGAAGCGCTCGGGGTCCAGGTCCAGCTCCGCGACGATCCCGTCCAGCACCTCTTCGAGCGCCTCGCCCTCGAACTTCTCCCCGTGGGAGAAGTAGGCCTCGTGGAACTCCCAGAACCCGCCCTGCATCCCGGCTGCCCGGGCGGCGTGGGAGACCGTCTCCGACGAACCGGTGATGACGGGGAAGTCGCGCAACTCGATGCGCAGGTCCCCCCGTTCGACGTAGTGCATCAGCTCGGGTCGGGTCTCCCGGGTCCAGCGTCCGCAGTAGGGGCAGTTGTAGTCGGAGTAGGCCACCATGACCACGGGGGCGTCGGCCTCGCCCATCGCGGCGGGGTCCCCGGGGTCCCGGCGGGCCAGCAGGGACCCGAACTCCCGCTGGCCGGGGCCCTGGTCCTCGGCTCCGGCGGTGTGGGGAGCGGGGTCGGCCGCCGCCCCCCGCGCCGCCGGTTCCCGCGCCGGGTCGTCCATGGCCCGGTTGGCCACGAGCAGACCCGCGACGACCACCAGGGCGAGGCCGGCGAACAGGAGGCCCCGCCACGAACCGCCGCCGCCCCCGTCCGGGGCGCGCTCCGCGCCCGGCGAGGGCCGGTCGCTCACCTGCTTCTTCCCGCGGCCGGGTCCGGACCCGGATGAACTGGACATGTGGGTGCCCCTCGGTCGACTCACGCTGTTTCTATCCAGCTTAGTACAGTTTCTATGCTAGATAGAAGAAGCGTGCGGGGAACGGTCGCGGTGTCTCCTCCGGGGCGGTCGGGGCGCCTGCCGGTGCGGCCCGCGCACGGAGGGGTCAGTAGGCCGCGCAGTCGCAGTACGGGAGGAGGACCCCGGCCAGCGCCGAGGCGACCGTGATCACCAGGGGAGCCGAGACCAGGGCGGCGACCAGCGCCGTGCGCGCACGCGTCCTCCACCGCCGGCACCGGGCGAGCGGTGCGACCTGGCGCCGGACCCGGTCGACCGGGCAGGCGCCCCCGATGGACAGGACCTGCGGGGAACGGCTCCGACCGGCCTCCGCGAGGGCTCCCAGGGCGTGCACCAGCGGGCGCACGCCGACCTCGCGCACGGCCCGGTCGTCGGCGGCCCACTCCACGAGGACGGGGACCTCGGACGCCGCCGCGCGGAAGAGGGGGACCCGGGGGAAGGCGGAGTCGAGCAGGCGCGCCCACCCGACCAAGAGGTGGTGGCGTTGGCGCAGATGGGCCCTCTCGTGGGCCAGGACGGCGCGTACCTGGGAACCGCTCAGCACCGCCAGGGCGCCCCGGGTGATGACCACGCCCCCCTGCGCGCCGGGGACGCAGTAGGCCCCGCTCTCGGCGGAGTCGACCAGCCACACCCGCTGACCGTGCAGGAGGCGGCGCCGCGCGCGGGAGAGCAGGTCACGGCGGTGGGAGCGCCTCCAGGAGCTGCCCGCCCTCCCGCGCCGCACCCCCGTCCACAGCAGGCGC